>CANTWQ010000020.1 GCA_947853365.1 uncultured Bacilli bacterium | reverse complement strand
ATCACGAACGCTCATCACTTCCCCGGCCTGTAACCAGATTTGACTTCCTCCCATCCCGGCAGCATTATTACTCACCGTTAACATTTCATCAAATGAAAGCGTACCCGCTTCGATAGCTTCTAAAATCAATAGTTGTGACATCATCTTTGTCATCGATGCCACCGCAAAACGTTCATGAGAATTTTTCTCAAACAAAACTTCCCCAGTCGTTGGATCCATTAAAATACCACTACGGGCACCAGGAATTAACCCTTCTTCTGAAATGACTTCGATACTTTCCTCATCTTCTTTTACCATAACCTCCCCTGTTTCGGATGCCAAAACGTGCAAAGGAAAACAAAGGATCATCCCCATACACAAATAAACAAACCACTTTTTCAAAAATGTCCCTCCTCAATTGAACTTTATTCCAAAATGCGACAAATATGAAAGAAAGAAACAAAAACGGTCTTTTCCAAAGAAAACATGATATAATGACAATAGGAGGAGGAAGCTATGAAACGAAAGCCAAGAAAATGGATTTTACTTTGTATTTTTTTCATCATTATCATTATTTTATTATGGATCTTTTGGCCCAAAGAAGAAAAGAGTGAACAGGAAAACACGATCCCCACACCAACCATAAGTCCCAGTCCAACACCAGAGACATCATACGATATCGAAACAGAGCAAAAATTAAGTAAGCTAAATCACGTCGAGCAGAACATCGATTACTTTAAAATGGAATATTTAGATCGCTATCTTGCTTATAAAGAACAAAATGAAACACTTTCTGATATCGATATTGTAACCCGTGTGAATATTGGACTAGATCAGCCTTATTACACCAACACCAAAGATTCTCCATACAAAAATGAAATTTTTATTATCAGTAACAAATATTATTCACTTGGAAGTTATGAACCAGACCATTTAGAAACCATTGCGAAAGAATATGCTTCCGGAACAAGACAAATCGTTCATGAAGCACGGGTAGCCTTTGAAACATTAGCAAAAGATGCCAAAGCACAAGGTTATACCATTCGCGCAATGAGTGCTTATCGTAGTTATGAATACCAAGTTGGACTTTATCAAAGATATGTCGATCAGGATGGCCAAGAAGAAGCGGACACCTATTCGGCACGTCCTGGTTTTTCGGAACACCAAACAGGACTTGTGGTAGATGTCGATAACAGCAAAGAAATCTATACCAATTTCCATCACACCAAAGAATATCAATGGATGAAGGATAATGCCTATAAATATGGATTTATCGAACGTTATCCAAAAGGAAAAGAAAATATCACAGGTTATACTTATGAATCATGGCACTACCGCTATGTAGGTGTTGAGATTGCAACCTATATTCACGAACACGACATCACTTTCGATGAATATTACGTACGCTTTATCGAAGGAAAAAAATAGAAAAAGAAATGACTTTCTTGTTCGGAAAGTCATTTTTTCATTACGAAATCAATCGATAACGATATGCTCCAGAATTTCAGATGTTTCCTGATTAAAATCATCTTTGACATAAATTGTACATAAGAGATCTCCTTTTTTTACCGTATCTCCAACCAGTTTATGAAAATAAATACCTACGCCCGGATCGATCGTATCATCTTTATTTTTTCTGCCGGCGCCTAATTGAACCGATAAATGTCCGAAGAAAGAGGCTGGTATTTCACGAATCACACCATCTTTGGAAGATAAAATATCGATATGGTGATTACTCAAAGATAAGCGTGAAAGATCTCCATGCTGATTTTGGATGATTGCTTGAAACTTTTGATAAGCACTTCCATCCTTTAAATGGGTCAATACTTCTTCCTTGGCATCGTCATAGGAAATATTTTTCCCCATTGCGACCATATGCGAAGCAAGTTGCACACAAAGTTCGGTTAGTTTTTCTTCGCCCTTTCCTTGCAAAATATCCATAGCTTCCATCACTTCAAGGGCATTACCCACACATCTCCCTAATGGAGTATCCATCGGATGAATCAAAGTTCTAACTTCACAGCCATAATAACTACCAATTTTTTGCATCAGAGAAGAAAGGGTTACTGCATCTTGCATATTTTTGATCAACGCACCACTTCCCACTTTAATGTCAATAACAATTTTTTTGGCACCACCGGCAATTTTTTTAGACATAATACTAGAAGCAATCAAAGGAATGGACTCCGTCGTTCCTGTAACGTCACGAAGGGCATACACCTTTTTATCCAAAGGTGTAATTTTGTCTGTTTGGGAAGTGATTGCAACTTTCTCTTTGGCCAACAACGAAAAGAATTCTGCTTCTGATAAATTCGTCTGAAATCCTGGGATACTTTCTAATTTATCGATGGTTCCTCCCGTAATACCAAGACCACGTCCTGAAGCTTTGGCAACCACGACGTCACAACTTGCAACAAGTGGCAAAATGACAAGCGTTGTTTTATCACCAACTCCTCCGGTCGAATGCTTATCAACCACCGTTTTTCCTAAAAACGACAAATCAAGAATATCTCCTGAATGTAAAAAGACATCCGTCAAAGCAAACGTTTCCATATCATTCATTCCTTGAAGACAAATAGCCATCAATAAACTACTCATCTGATAATCGGCAACATTTCCTTGTAAATAACCATTAAAAATATCCGTGATTTCTTCCTTTGTTAACGCTTTTCCCCAACGTTTTTTTTCAATAATTGCTAATATATCCACATGATCATCTCCTATTGTTATTATAAAATCGAACAAAGAAAAAAGTAAATACCTAAGTATCTACTTTCCTAGCATTATCGAATTTTAATCTGTGAACGAATCAATTTCACAGCCCGTTTCGGATCTTCCATAAATTTCTGATAAATAACAACTTCTTTTCTGAGCTCTTGAATAAATTCAATCTCTTCTTTGGCCATAGAAATCCCATAATGTGGATCATCCTCAGCAACGACATAATGATCACTACCTAAAAAATAACTATAATCCACGTGGAAAACATTGGCCAAATCAATTAACGTATCCAAGGTCGGAGTGCGGGTTCCCTTTTCATAACAACAGATGCTGACCTTCGTTACATTGACCTTTTCTCCAAGTTCGGATTGGGTCATTCCTGCTTTCTGACGCAACTTCTTTAATCTACTACCAAATAACAGCATCATAATACCACTACTCCATTTGCTCTCTTACTTCATTATAAGGAAATCTATGGTATAAAAACTCGAAGTTAACGAAAAAGAAACTATGCCGACGGACTTTCAAGATTATCACATTCTTTCTTATCCGCACGATGATTCGATAAAAAAGAAATTTTCTCGACGATAATATCTAACATGTTTTTATGTTCGCCGTCAGGATCATTCTTCGATTGTACACGGCCTTTAATACTGACAATGTCGCCTTTTTTACAATATTCAACCGTACTTTTAGCTGCATTATCAAAAAGAATACAATCGATAAAATCGGTTTCATAATATCCATCAACATTGCGATAACTGCGCGGAACCGCCAAGCGAATAGAACTGATTTTCTTACCCGTACTTGCTTCGCGCAAAACGGGATCATAAACCAATCGTCCAACCAAAACCACCTGATTTAACATAATATCCCTCCTTTCCAAAAAATATTGTAAACAAGGAAGATACAACATGCAAATGACGAAAAAAGCCAAAATTGCTCGCCAAAAGGAAAACATCAACCAAAAAGAAGCGTAAAGCAACAAAAAAAGGAAGCTATACGCATGATTTTGCCAAAAAAAGAAACTTGTAATTTTTTTACAAATTTCTTTTCAACAACTGATTGAGTTCTACTGCATATTCCATTGGCAACTCGCTCCGAAAGGCTTCCAAAAAGCCTAAGATAATCAGTTCCATCGCACGTTCTTTATCAATTCCACGGCTCATAAAATAGAATAAATTTTCATCACTGATCTTCGATACCGTCGCTTCATGTTCGATGGTACTAGAATCATTTTCCGTCAAATTCCGCGGAATCGTATCACTTTTTGAGATCTCGTCTAACAATAACGTATCACATTTGACCATGGCTTCACTATAGAGAGCATCCTTGGTAATTTTTACATCTCCACGATAAGTAGCATTCCCACCATTACGTGCAATGCTTTTAGAAATGATTTTACTTTTGGTGTTTTTTCCTAAATGAATCATTCTAGCTCCCGTATCTTGTTCTTGGTTGGTGGATGCTACACTGATGGTAATACACGTTCCACTACTTCGATCTCCCTTTAATACACAACAAGGATATTTCATTGTTACCAAACTACCAATGTTTCCATCGACCCAAACCATTTCTCCATCTTCGTCCACTAGAGCCCGTTTGGTTACCAAATTATTGACATTGTGGGCCCAATTTTGCACCGTCGTATAACGACATTTACTCCGTTTTCCTACATAAATTTCTACCACCGCAGCATGTAAACTAGATTCGCTATAATCCGGGGCCGTACAACCCTCGATATAATGAAGTTCACTATCATCATCGACAATAATCAAAGTTCGCTCAAATTGTCCCATACTTCGACTACTAATCCGAAAATAGCTTTGCAAAGGACGATCCAATTTGGTATGTGGGGGAATATAGATAAAACTACCTCCCGAAAAAACACTTCCATTTAAAGCGGCAAATTTATTTTCATGATTAGAAACAATTTTTCCAAAATATTTCCGCACCAACTCCGGATACTTACGCATCGCATCCTCGATCGAAGTAAAAATAATATCCTTTTCTTTCAGCTCATCGATCATATTATGATAGATAACTTCACTTTCATATTGCACGCCAATACCATCCATATGTTGCTCACTCTCAATGACACCAAGTTCATCCAACTCTTCCGTGACACGTTTATTTAACCTAGACCAACTATCTTGAATCGAATCAGCAACACTACTTTTATAATAAATAATATCATCGAAAGACAAATGGATCTCTGGTCCAAAAGACGGCATACTCTCATTCATAAAATAACGGAAAGAATCCAGGCGATAATCTAAAATCCATGCTTCTTCCTTTTTGATATTTGAAATTTCCCGAATATGTGCTTCATTTAGTCCGCGAATTTCCACTAATCCCACCGGCTTTCCTCTAACACCTGATGAATCGCCCGAAAAGGAAGTAAAGCACACTTCTTACGATTTGGTTGACGATAAATATCTTCATAGACATTTAATTCGCCCAAAACAGATGCATCATATGGTCTCTCATCTAACATTGCTTCGTAATTTTCTAATATTTTTGTAGCCTCTTCCTTCGTCTTACCAATAAAACTAGCAATCATGATCGAAGTTGCTGATGTCGAAATGGCACAGGCCTCTCCATCAAAGCGAATATCTTCTATATGCCCATCTTTTACTTTGATTTGAATCGTCAAATCATCAATACAAGAAGTATTATTGGTTCGTATCTTTTCATAATCTTTACAATCCACAAGTCCTCGATGTTCTGGATTTTGATAATGTTCTAAAATAATTTCTCTTCGCATATTTGCATCCATTTCTAATTCCTCCTTACAACACAATTTCAAATACTTTATCGCTCATTTTTAACGCTTCGATCAAGTGATCGATTTCTTCTTTGGTATTATAGAAATAAAAACTAATACGACACGTGTTAGCAACATGAATTTGATCTTTTAAAATCTTAGCACAATGATTTCCAGCACGTACACAAATATGAAAATGATTTAAGAAAACAGCTGTATCTTGACTAAAGACATCTTTTAAATTAAAAATAACCGTACTCCCACTCACATTGGCATTATAAACTTCGACATTATTGATTTCCTTGATACGAGAAAGCAGATAATCTTTTAACATCAATTCATGGGCATGCACATTTTCCATACCAATATTTTCCAAATAATCGATGGCACATCCAAGTCCAATCACACCAGCAATATTTGGGGTTCCAGCTTCAAAACGCGTTGGCACCTCACGATAAGAAACATCGCCCTCCGATGTAAAGGATGCATTCATCCCTCCACCAAATAAAGTTGGGTGCATCTCATCTAGCAAATCTTTCCTACCATATAATACCCCAACTCCCGTAGGTCCCAACATCTTATGAGCCGAAAACGCTAAAAAATCGATATGCATTTTCGTAACAGAAACCGGTAAATGTGGAACACTTTGGGCCCCATCAACGACAAACAAAATACCATGTTTTTGACAATAATCACCAATTTCACTGACTGGCCGAACATCGCCAATCACATTACTTACATGGGCAATAGAAATCACCTTCGTATGTTCCGTAACCGCATTCATGACCGCCTCTATCGTTAATTCATTATCAACAGTCAAAGGAATATAACGAACGACAATTCCACATTCTTTGGCAAGTTCTAGCCACGGTAAAATATTAGAGGCATGTTCTGCTTTGGTCAATAACACCTCATCCCCAGGTTGCAAATGATATTTCATATAGCCAAACACGATCCGATTTAAAGAATCTGTCGTCCCCGATGTAAAAACAACACTACTTGCATCTTCACCATCGATAAAATGTCGCACCTTTTCACGAACGCCTTCATACATCATATCCACTTTTAAGCTCGTATCATAATCCCCTCGATGAGCATTCGCCGTATAATTGCGATAATAATCGACAATACCATCGATCACACAATTAGGCTTCATCGTCGTGGCACCATTATCAAAATAAATCAAATCCCCCTGTAACATTGGAAAATCATCTCGATTCATACGACACCTCCTTTTCTAGTTTTTGCATACAAAATGAGAAAAAAGACTCAGGGATCATCGTATCTCCCAACAAGAAATTACGAACCAAAAGTTGGAACAACTTCTCTTGAGGTATCCCTCTCGATTGTAAATAGAACGTAACCTCTTCCGCAAAAGGTCCAATATAAGCACTATGTTCCGCCTCAATATCATAAGATTCAATCCATAAATTCGGATGAATTTCATTATGTAAAGAATTTTTTGGCACAATCCGATTTTCTTGGTTACAAACCACATCATGTAAATTCTTTGGAACAACACCATCGACAATCATCTCACAACGCCCATGACACATCACCACATGATTATATTGTCGACTCTTCGTATGAGATGCATGATGCGTACTCTTTAACTGCATTTGTTGATTTTTGGTATGATAACAAGATACATAAGAAGTCAGTTCGCTATATTCCTCTTGTAAATGATAAGATAATTGTAAATCGACATTACGGCCGAACAAAAACAAATGCGTCTTACTTCCCTCTTGTTGTGTTAATTCTAAATGCAAACTCCCATTTTCTATATAACAGAAAATAGAACAAACGACATTCTTCTCGACCACAACGGACATTTCCTGTTTGCCATCCATTTCGATCACTAACGATGCATCTTTTAAAAAGCGAAGAGAAGAATCATGGGAAATAGCCGTAGACAACTGCTCCATTCTTTTTTCCTGAGTCATTATTATTTTATTCACCATGATGCTCTCCACCCATAGAAGTTGTACCAAGATATCCTTCTTTTTCGATTTTTTGTGCTAATGATAAATCGCCCATTTCCACCAATTTTCCATCACGCATCACATGGACATAATCCGGATGAATATATTCCAAAATACGTGGATAATGGGTAATCAAAAGAATCGTCGTATCCGGATTTTCTTCCTTATATTGGTTCACATTTTGACAAACAATCCGTAAGCTATCGACATCCAAACCCGAATCCAATTCGTCTAAAATCACAAATTTTGGTTTTAACATCTTCATTTGCAAGATTTCATTTTTCTTCCGTTCTCCTCCAGAAAAATCTTGGTTAATAAAGCGATGCATCATCGCTGGATCCATCGATAACTCTTCGATTCCTTTCTCCATTGCTTTCATAAAAGTATAAACATTGATTCTTTCTTGTGTAGTTTCCGTCAAAGCTGTTCGTAAAAATTCACTATTGGTAACACCATCGACACTAATCGGATTTTGATAACATAAAAAAATCCCCAACCGACTCCGTGCATCAGTCGATAACGGTAAAATAGAATTGCCATCAACGATAATATCTCCTGAAACTATGTTGTAATGTGGATGAGCCAACAATACTTTAGATAATGTGCTTTTTCCACAACCGTTCGGTCCCATAATGACATGAATACTGCCTGGGGCGAGTGCCAAAGAAAAATGATCCAAAATCTTTTTTCCTTCCGCAACTGTAACAGTTAAATCCTCTATATTCATTTGCATTTTTTCATCACCGCCTTTATTTTACCATAAAATGAAAAATATGCATAAATATTTAAAAAAAGTCTCATGATAAAAATGAGTTCGCAAGTATTCAAAACAAACGCCAAAATACATTTGACGCACTTACCTCCGGGTAAGTTTTTATTTTGATACTTCATCCCTCTTTCAAATATTCTGAAACGATAAAGGCTCTATTTTTTCTTCATCCGCTCATATATCAAAAAAGATTGACGAAAGTATAAAAAATATTTCATAATGATAGTAATAGGAGATGAAAGAATGGATAATCAGTGTTTATTTTGCAATATTGCAAATGGAAAAGCAGATAGTTTTAAATTATATGAAGATGAATGGGTCGTAGTCTTTTTAGATATCAATCCATCGACCAATGGCGATTGCTTATTGGTACCGAAAAAACACTTTGCGTCGATCGAAGACCTAGAGGAAGAATTATCTCTACATACCCTAAAAGTAATCAAAGAAATGAAAAAACAACTAGAAGAAAAATTGGGTTGTCAAGGCCTTACGATTGTCAACAACAATGGACATGGACAAGATATCAAACATTTTCATATTCATTTAACCCCACGTTATAACGACGATGAACTAGTGCACACTTTCAATCACGATCATCAATTGTCGTTAGAAGAAGTCTATCAAAAATGGAACAATTAAAAAGAGGAACACCCCTCTTTTTTCATTCAGTTAATAAGTAAGACAAGAACCTAGGATAATGGCTAGTAAAATATAAAGCACAATGATGATAATATATCCTGTTCCGCCACGTTTTTCACAAGTATTGTTTTCTGGACAAGACATTTTTTCTACCTCCCCTCATCTTAAATCCAAGCACCTAAGATAATAACCAATAAAATAAATAGCACTAAGACGATAGCTGAAGATGATACACAGTTACCCATAATAAATTCCTCCTTTTTTTCATGGCTCACCTTATTTTATGGCAAAATAGTCAAATTGGTGATAGATGTCATTGAAAATTACAAAATACTTTAAGAAGGAGAAACATAGATCGAAACAAAATCACAGAAAATATTGTTTTTTACCTTTATTTTTGCTATGATATTTATGTTTAATGAGGAGGATGACATGAAAAACACAAAAAAAATAATTGCTCTATCTTGTGTCCTATTACTTTTCACAACAGGATGTGGTAAAGTAGCAAAACTAGAAAATGGCCAAGATGCAGTTCTCACACTCAACGATAACATGAGTATCTCTGTCGATGAATTGTATTCGGAATTAAAGAACTCTTATGCGGTCAGTATTTTAATGGATATGATGGATGAAAAGATTTTAAATGCCAAATACGAAGCAGATGAAGAAGAAAACGAAAGCGTCGATAGTCAAATACAATCTTTAGTTATGGCTTATGGCGGAGAACAAGCATTATTACAAATCGCCGCTTCCCAATTAGGAATCAACACCATGGAAGGATTAGAAGCATACTATCATTTACAATATAAAAGAAATAAAGCCATCGAAGACTATGTCAAATCAATTGTGACAGATAGTGAAATTCAAACTTACTATGATGATGAAATCTTTGGAGATATCAAAGCGAGTCATATTTTAATCAAATCAGAAGCAACATCATCGATGACAGAATCAGAAAAACAAGAAAAAGATGATGAAGCATTACAAAAAGCCAAAGATATTATTACACGATTAAATAATGGCGAAGATTTTGCAACCGTTGCCAAAGAAGTATCAGAAGATGAAAGTACAAAAGAAAACGGTGGAGATGTCGGTTTCTTTGCTCATGGTGATATGGTCGAAGAATTTGAAGACGCTGCCAAAGCCTTAAATGTAGGAGAATACACCAAAGAACCCGTCAAAACGGAATATGGATATCACATCATTTTAAAAACAGAACAAAGAGAAAAAGTAGCCCTAGATACGATCCGTGATGATATCATTGAAGATATCGCAACTGAGAAACTAACAGACGATCCAACCCTACAGGTCACCGCGTTAATGGAAACAAGAAAACAAGCGGGATTAAAATTTGAAGATTCTGTTTTTGAAGAGCAATATAATATGCTAATGGAACAACAAAAACAAAGTCTTGCCACAAACAAATAAGCAGTTCAAACGAACTGCTTTTATTCTTGGGAAAAACCTTTCTGATACATTCTTTTCTTGATCTGTAATTCCAATTCCTTCCCTTGATATTTTCGACTTAATTTACGATACAACTTATCATATTCCCTTTCTCTTAACGATGTATCATCGATCGTATAAGAAGAAAGAATCGATGTAACCAAAGACGAATCATACCCTAATTGAACAAGAGATAACTTTAACTTTTGTAATAGTGCTTTCTTACTTTTATTATGATTATTTTTAATCCCCTTCGTAATATAATTTTGAATTTTCACCGTCTGACTTTCTCGGTCAAATATCGATAATACTTCCGAAATTATATCATCAGAAATTCCTTTTTTAGATAATAACAAAGAAATTTTCAAAGGACCATCCATACTCATATGCATTTTATCATGTAAAAAAGCTTGTGCATACTGTCGATCGTTCACATAACCAAGTTCCGTTAAGCGAGAAAGAGCAAAAGCAATTGCCTCCGCACCATATCGTTTTTGTAGAGCCTCTTGTAACTCTTTTCTACTTCGTAACTTTCGTTTTATCAAATTCAAGCCATCCTGATAAGCCAAATAAAAACTATTTTCTTGCAACAATTGATGGTATAGTGAATCATCGATTTCTTTTTTACGTAACAATTCATATTTCAAAATCAAATCTTCATGCAAAAGAAGTGTCCCATGTTCTAATTCGATTTCATATTGACTTTGCTTTTTTTTATGATATCCAATAATTTTCATAATGATCTCCCTTACAACGAAAAGAAAAAGTAGATTCCATGTTCAGATCTACATTTTACTTTTACAAACTATTTCTTTTTGACAATGATGTATCCTGCTTCTACCTCTTCCAAAGCTCTACCAATATTTTTGGTCGAATGGTAACATTCTTCCGGCATCTGATAATGCCCTGTCTCAGCCATTTCTTTACTCCGTTTGGCAACGATATGTACAAGTTCATACTTCGAATCTACAATATTCAAGATTTTATCAATCGATGGATAAATCACTATTATCACCTTTCCCTTTTATATATTAAGAATACAAAGAAATAACAATAGATGCAAGCGATTATCCAAAATTAGACAATACTTGACAAAGGCAATCAAGAAATCACCTTAATTTTCAGCCAATTGACTCTCTCCTGTTTGATAATCGATGGTAATGCCATCTTCGACATTATAAATATAAACATTGAAGCAAAGTGAAGCACAATGATCTTCGATGGAACTAGCTTCTAATTGTACGCCACTTGCCAAGAGATGATTGCCTTCAAAAATAGGAGTAACACGATATAATACATGATGGTTGGTAGTTTTGATATATTCCGCGATCTCATTTTCAAATGGCAACATACCATCAACATTCATACTTCTCGTGCAAGTCATGAGATTTTTTTCATTGTCATTTTCCCCTGTCAATTGATATCCAATCAGATGACAACGATTATATAAATATTTCCCACTTACGATGTCATATTCTTTCTGAACCCAACCGGTAGGATTGATGGACGAAATACTTTCACGATCTTCGGTGGGCATCAATTCTTGACCAATATGAGCAAAAGCAACGCCAACTCTCCCTAGAAAATCAAGTTCACTATAACTTTCAAACACCTGTGTTTGATAATCTTCTTCACTAAAATACGGTTGATTATCATTTAACACAACATAAGGCTCCCCTTGATAAGTTGGAACGCTCTCTAAAGAGTAAGAAGGAACAAACGCATGCGAATTGTCAAGAAAAGTAATGGCTTGATAGAGTCCCCACGCCAAAAAAAGAACCAGTACGAAAGAAAGACTCATCTTAGACATCTTTTTTCTTCTTCGATATTTTCTTGCCATATTTACCACTTCCTATTCTATAATTCTATTTTATCACAATTTGAGACTCAAAAAGAAAAAAAGACCCGAAGGCCTTATTTAAAATCGCAACATGAACCGCATTGCATATTACTACATACATTTTCTTCAGAGCAAGTATAACATGGACGATATGTATGTTTATAAATATGATGATTGATAACTCTTGTATGAATTGGGCAAACATGTGGTACTTCATGCACAAAGGTACGATTGACCACTCTTTGTTGTACAGGTCCCACGATTGGTCGTTGGTTCATTGGTTGCATCATTCCCCCCATCATATTGTTATCTACATCCATATTCATTTCGATCGTATTGTTATCTCCGACGAATTGTGCCGTCATTTCATTATCATTTTGAAACATTTTGATTCCTCCTATCTAACATAACATATGACAAAAAAACAAACGAACTTATATCGTTTGCCTATGATTATTTTAAAAAGGTAATTTCATTTTGCCTTGACTCATTTGTTTCATCATTCGTTTCATTTGATCAAACTGCTGTAGTAACTTATTCACTTCACTAACGGATAATCCACATCCTTTGGCAATCCGTGTTTTTCTACTTGCTTTGATAATTTCTGGATGACGTCGTTCTTCTTTGGTCATCGATAACACAATCGCTTCGGTTCGGGCCATTACTTTTGGATCCACTTGAATATGATTGAGTCCCATCTTCGATGCCCCAGGAAGTAATTTTAATAAGTTTTCCAAAGGACCAAGTTTCCGAATCTGTTTCATCGTCGATAAGAAATCTTCCAAATCAAATTTACCAGATTGCATTCGTTTGGCCGTCTTTTCGGCCTCTTTCTCATCGATGGCATCCTGCGCCTTTTCGACCAACGAAACAATATCTCCCATACCTAAGATACGTCTAGCCATTCGTTTCGGATCAAAGAAATCAAGACCATCCATTTTCTCCGACACACCTACAAACTTAATCGGAACATTGGTAAGATGACGAACAGATAAAGCCACTCCACCTCTCGTATCGCCATCTAGTTTTGTTAAAATCACGCCCGTCAGAGATAAGCTTTCCGAAAAGCCTTGAATGACATGAATGGCATCTTGCCCCATCATCGAGTCAATGACGAGCAAAGTTTCCATCGGATGAACGTGAGACTCTATTTGTTTTAATTCATCCATGAGTTCTGTATCAATATGAAGCCGTCCAGCAGTATCGATTAAGATATAATCACATCCGTTTTCCTTCGCATAAGAAAACGCATGATCAATAATTTCCAACGGATCTTTTTTTCCTTCTTCATAAACCGGAATCGATAACTCACGACCGATTTGTTTTAATTGATCGATAGCCGCGGGACGATAGACATCACATGCCACAAGCAATGGCTTCTTGGCATGCTTCTTTCGTAAATAAAGTGCCAACTTACCAATCGTCGTCGTCTTACCAGAACCTTGCAAACCAACAAGCATTAACGTCGCCGGATTTCCATTCACATTGAGTGGAACACTTTCTCCCCCCAATAGTTCCGTAAGTTCATCTTCAACAATTTTAACAAATAAATCACCCGGTTTAATACTTTTCTGTACTTCTTCACCCAAAGCCTTTTCTTTGACCGTCGTTGTAAACTCCTTGACGACCTGATAATTGACATCCGCCTCTAATAAAGCAAGACGAATTTCACGCATCATATCCGAAATATTTTCTTCGGTAATTTTACCATATCCTTTTATTTTATGAATCGCATTTTGTAAACGATCCGATAAACCTTCAAACATAATATCACCCTGCATCTTTCTTTTAATATTGTATCAACTTTCTAACAAAAAGTCATTAGAAAAATCATAGAAACCATGACCTTATCTAGCACCAGCAAGAAAAAAGAAAAAGAGGAGGCCCTCTACTTTCTTCATTAACTATTTTGATCTAAATTAGGAATAAAACTGTGATGTTCCGTAGACCCATTTCCAGGCGAAATCGGATTGACTGGTCGTGGTGGTGGAGCAACATGATTCGATGGTTGAGGCGTTGGAGTTTGTGGTCGTTGTGGAACACTCGTCCACCGTGCAAACACATCGGCATTGGCACTATAAGGTGCCGGATTTGGCATTTGCATATGAACAATCAAAGGAATACGAAACGCACTTCCAAAAGCCATACAATTTCCCGGTTGTAATGTTTTTTGTTTTTCCACGATTTCTTCACTGATATTTGGTACCATCTTTTTAATATAATCAATATCACGTGGATGGTTCATTTTGAAAATCAAAAAGTTCGAACACTGGGAAATTACCGTTTCACTAATTTCCACCGGTCGTTGCGAAATCAAATTCAAAATAATACCATATTTCCGTCCTTCTTTCGCAATACGATCAAAAATATTGTATCCCAAAATAAACTCATCCGTATCATGTTGAATATAACGATGTGCCTCTTCCAAAAACAAATTGAATGGTAAGCTTCCCCGATCTTTTAAGCCTTTGACAAATTCAAATAAAATACGAGAATAAATTTTGGTTAAAGTCTTTGCAAAACTATCATCGACATCATCCAAATTAAAGTTAATGATCTGACATTTTTGTTTGCCATCTGGCGTCATAATCAAACTAGAAATATATTGTGATACCGTCATATACGTACGACATGCAAAATACTTAGCATTTTCACCAGTGATCAAAGAATGAAGTCTAACTCTTATCGTTACGGCATCACCATAAGTATTTTCATTGCGTAACCATCCTTCCGAGATCAAAGTAAAGTTCAATGCTTTTTCCAAGTCCTCTAGCGTAAAGAACGTTTTTTCTTCCGGTTCATAATTATCCAATTCCGGATGAATAAAATCAGAAATATATTTGGTAATTAAAACACTTTCGGAAAATTGACCATTAGAATCAATCGCAAAACAATCACGGAATTTTCTAGTATAACCAATTCCCTGCACCTCTGTTTCCAAACTAAATTCTGGGGTAGAACAACTTCCAATAATCGAAAAGATATCATTCCGTTTGGACGTCGATGTTTCATTAGAATATAGAACCGTCATAATAGCTTTCGCAATCAAATGATTTTTATATTCATTGGCATTCATATGCTTTTGATTAAAAATATAAACCAATTTACACATCCGTTCAATGATCGGTAATTGAGAATGGGCATTAACACCTAATAGCAAAGCAAAATCATCGACATTCATAAGCCATAATGGGATTTTCAATTGTTCCGCATTTGGCTCATTATAATTGGTCGTATAAAATTTAAAATTATAATTAGGATTAAGCCGTTTCAAATCTTTAAAAGCATTATAGTATTCTCCTGAGGAATCAAACAACAAGAAATTAGAACGAAACGGAACAAACTTCGGATTTTCAAACACATTCTGTAACAGTCTCGCAACACCACACGATTTACCACTTCCAGAATTTCCAAAAATAGCCATATGATTACTAAACAAATCATTGATATCGACATAAATCGGACAATTATCATAAAGTGGACTCGCCCCCAACAAAATACTGTTGACCCGATCAACACCAACGATAGACTTCATTTCTTCGGCAGTAACAATTCGGACGGTTGCATTCAAATTTGGTTTACGAATCACACCACCGACAAATTTATCTCCAATAAATTCGCCCAAGAAATGCACCTTCACCTCTTGTTCCGTAATATCGTCTACTTCTCCTAATATTTTTTTCTTCTCATCTTCAAAAACAACATGTAAGTTCATCAAGTTCATCGCCAGCTGTGCGCCTGGTTTTACCAAAACCGTTGCCCCTTCATCACTGATATAACGAATTCTATCAAACATGAGAACCCCTCTTTCCATATTCTTCTTTTTTGATATAAGGATTATCTTTGATATAGATAAGCCCTTGATTCATTCCTTCCATAAAGAAATCACATCTTTCAGCCAATTCGATACTTCGTACATTACTAGGATCAATATGAAGCCTAATTTCATAAAGATCGGGATAACGTGAAAACAAATAATCACTGACATCATCTAAAAGTAACATACCAAGTCCTTGATGTTGCATCTTAGGAAGCAATAAATATTCCAAGTAACAATTCCCCTGTCGTTTTTCCGACACATATAAGTAACCAATCACTTCATCATCTAACATAGGTATATAAGCTCTTTGAAAAGAAAAATCACTCATAGGACGATTGGTACGAAGCCTTTCATCGATTTGTTTCACAAAACCACGTACATTACTTTTTTTGATTTCTTCCATTATCTCCGGTGAAAGCGGATGCTTCGGATCATACATCACAAGATCAAAATGCTCTAACGAAAGCTTCATAATAACTCCTCCACTTGGTAACGAATTTCTTCCGCTACATTTTGTAGTAAAGATAAGATTTTACCCCGCTTTTCTAACAAATGTAATTGTGCCTCATATTGTTCTAATTTTTCTCCTACTAATTTGAGTTGTTTATGAATCGCATTCCGACTAACCCCATCATTTTCAGCAATTTCCGAAAGAGAAAAATCCCTAAAATAATAATCCTCAAAGTAGCTTCGTTGTTTATCGGTCAATAGCACTCCATAGTAATCATATAATTGATTGAAATATAATTTTCGATCCATCTTACATCAAATCCTTAAATAATCCGTAAATATATTTTTCAATATCGAAGAGTTGTAAATCTTCCTTTGTCTCCCCTAGTCCAATATATTTCACCGGTAGATTTACCTCTTCCTTAATCGCAAGTACAATTCCACCTTTGGCCGTACCATCTAGTTTCGTTAAAACAATTCCTGTAATATTTGTAATTTCTTTAAAACTTTTCGCTTGTTGGATTCCATTTTGTCCCGTAGTGGCATCGATAACCAATAATGTTTCTTGTGGAGCCCCGGGAATCAATTTCCCAATCACATGGTTCATTTTCTCTAATTCTTTCATCAAATTAGTTTTATTTTGAAGCCTTCCGGCCGTATCGATTAAAACAACATCGAAATGTTCCTCTAATGCCTTCTTACAGCCATCATAAATCACACTGGATGGATCACTTCCTTCACCTTTACCGACAAAAGAAACACCAATACGCTCTGCCCAATCGCGAAGCTGTTCCGTTGCGCCAGCTCGAAAGGTATCCGCCCCCACCAGCAACACTTTTTTTCCTTCTTCTTTTAACTTCCATCCCAGTTTCGCAATCGTCGTCGTTTTACCAACACCATTTACCCCTACAAACAAGATAACCGTTGGTCCTTCTTTGGCATACTGAATTTTATCCGATAACACATCTTCCCCAACATAGACAATAAAGAGTTCATCGACAATCACTTCTTTTAAGTATTCCAAATCCGTAATATGTTCTTTTTTTACCCGTGAACGAAGCCGATCCATAAATTCCATCACCGTATGAACCCCAATATCGGCCATAATCAAAATTTCTTCTAATTGATCAAAATACGCATCATCTAGTTTTTCACTCCGATTGGTCAGTTCTACCAGTTTCGAAACGAAACTTTGTCTCGTTTTCGAAAGCCCTTTTTCATAGACTTTAACACTTTTTTCTGATTCCTTTTGGGCCTCTTCCTCTTGTTTTCTTTTTCTCTCAGCTAAAATACGTTCCTCTTCTTTTAACTCCTTCACAATCAAATCGACATTCGGTTTGACTTCTTCGACAGGAGAATCCAACTTCACCGCCAGGGGAGCCTCTTTGGCCACCTCTTCTTCTTTTGTTTCTACCACTTTTTCCGTTTCATTCTTTTGAAACATATTCTTAATTTTTTGAAATAATCCCATAATCGTACCTCCTGATGATCTACATTCATTATACTAAAAAGTAACAAGAACTACAATAAAGGAATAGACAAAATGACAAAAATACGATATAATCTACTAAGTTAGTCGAATAACTACAAAAAGAAAGGAGTTACATTAAAAAATGAAAAATGAACCAAACGAAACAAAACTAATTGTTTTAGGAGGTTTGGGCGAAGTTGGAAAAAACATGTATTGTGTAATGCATGGACAAGATATTGTTATTATTGATGCGGGAATTCGTTTTCCAGAAGGAGAACTGTTAGGAATTGATTACGTTTTACCAGATTATACTTTTTTAAAAGAAAATCAAGAAAAAATTAGAGCATTGGTGATTACTCACGGTCATGAAGACCATATTGGAGGAATTCCATTCTTATTGCAAACCATTGACGTACCAGCGATTTATGCACCAAAACAAGCAAAAGAATTGATTGCTTTAAAATTACAAGATAGAAACATTCGTTATGACCATTTGTATGCGTATGATGACAAAACCAATTTAACCCTAGGATCGATTGTCGTATCGTTCTTCCGGGTAACACATTCCATTCCGGATGCCCATGGAATTGCCATCACTACCGAAGACGGTACCATTGTTACAACCGGCGACTTTAAATTTGATTTAACCCCGATTGGACCTATGGCTGATCTTCACAAAATGGCTCGTATTGGCGACCATGGCGTCGACCTTTTAATCAGTGATTCTACCAATGCTTTAAACGAAGGCATGTCCATTAGTGAATCAAAAGTAGACAATGCCTTAAACGATATCTTCGATCAATATCAAACCAATCGC
The DNA here is from genome assembly GCA_947853365.1 of uncultured Bacilli bacterium. Taxonomy (GTDB): domain Bacteria; phylum Bacillota_I; class Bacilli_A; order RF39; family UBA660; genus Faecenecus. The sequence goes on along the minus strand of CANTWQ010000020.1, from coordinate 1,010 downwards.
ATTATTATTGCAACCTTTGCTTCCAACATCTATCGCTTAAAACACATCTTTGAAACCTGTTATAAACACAATCGTAAAATATGCGTATTCGGTAGAAGCATGGAAAATAATATAAAAATATCCATGGAAGGGGGATATATCGATCACAAAGATCTCTTGATTACCGCCGAAGAAGCCAACCATTTAAAACCAAACGAAGTATGCCTTCTTTGTACCGGTAGCCAAGGAGAACCCTTAGCAGCATTATCCAGAATTGCCGATGGCACCCATAGACAAATTAAAATTAGACCTGATGACATCGTGATTTTCTCATCATCTCCAATTCCAGGAAACGCCTTAAGTATTTCTAGAACCATTAACAAATTATACCTAAAAGGCGTTAAAGTTTACACCAACACATCTCTATCCGAATTACATACCTCAGGACACGCTAACATCGAAGAATTAAAATTGATGATCAGACTCATCAACCCTAATTATTTAATGCCATTCCATGGCGATTATCGCATGTTAAAAAATCATGCCAACGTTGGTATAGAATGTGGTATTCCCAAAGAAAATACCTTTGTATTACAAAACGGAGACATCTTAATCCTAAAGAAACATACCATTACCAAAAGTAATGAAGCCGTCCCCGCCGGAGACATCTACGTCGATGGCAATAGAATTGGTGAAATCGGTAGTACTGTAGTAAGAGATCGAAAAATCATGGCCAGTGACGGTATCCTCGTTGTAATCGCCAACATTGATTCCAAACAAAAACGCTTACTATGTCGCCCAAATATTACAACCAGAGGATTTATCCTAGTAAACGAAAACGAAGATCTATTACATAAAATAGAAGATACTGCGAACTATATCATCAAAAAGAAACTAGAAGCAAACGCTAGTTTCCCAGAAATCAAATCAACCCTAATCACCGAACTCATACCATTCATTCAACAACTAACCGGAAGAAAACCAATCATCCTACCCGTATTACTAGAAGTAGAAAAACAAACAGAACAAGT
>CANTWQ010000019.1 GCA_947853365.1 uncultured Bacilli bacterium | reverse complement strand
GCTTTTTTAAAATTCTTGTTATCATCTATCGTGATAAACAGAATATTTTTGAGTCCTCTTGCTTTCATTGTTTCGAAAATATCTAACCAATATCGATTGTCCAGATCTCTATCTGGATAAATTCCAAGCAGTTCTCTAAATCCTTTTTTATTTACACCAACCATGGTGTATAGATCTATTGGCTCAACAATATTCTCTTTTTTTAAATTGATTTCATTTTTAATCATATACACGACAAGATACGTATCGTCTAGTTTTTTCTTACTATAATCTACTAATGTTAACTCTTTCATATTCATTTCTCCTTTAGTGCATTAAAAAATGGCATGTAAATTTTGAATTTACACACCATATTCTACACCCTCGTCGAAAGCAATAAAAAATAGAAGACTATGAAAGAAGGCATTGATGATGCCCTCTTTTTTGGGGAAATTGTAAGAGAACACTGTATGGTGTTCTTTTTGAGTGGGACGGTGGGTGGGCGTTGTGGAAAACATTCTTGCTCATCGTTGTTTTTTCGTGTTATACTTTTGTTAGAGTAAGGTGATGTATGATGGATTTATCGATTGTAAAAAGATATACGGGGTTGGGGATTGTGTTTTGTCTTTTATTTTTGGTGATTGTGGTGTTTCCTGTTTCTTATGCGTGGAGTCATAATGTTCCTTCGTTAGAGATTGGTACGTTACAGATTACTACGGAGCGTGGAATAAGTTCTTTTTCTGCTTCTATTTATAATCCTTTGGATCATGAGGTTTCGATGGATGGGTTTACGATTATTTTATTAGATCAAGATGGAAATGAAGTGTTACATGAGCCTATTTATGTGGGGGAGAAGTTATCTTCTTTGGAAGAGAAGATGATTGCTGTTGATACGACGGTTGATCTATCTGGAGTGGTAAAGGCTGTTTATCGTTTTGAGGGATGATTATGAGTAATAAAAAGAAGAATATCATTGAGTTTGTGGGGTTACTTGGGTTAATTTTTATTTTTGTTGGGGTGATTTATCCTTATTTTTATAAAGAAAAGCCTTATGTTTTAACGGTTGCGAATACGTTTCAAGTGGAATATATGAATGATCGTGGTTTTTTGCCATTGGCATCTTCTAAGCCGATTGCTGATAGTGATGTGCTTTTAGAGGAAGCAACGACCGTTCGGGTCACTAATTTGCGGGATACGGCAGCGATTTATCGGATTTCGTTACGTGGTTTAGATGGTGTGGATACGTCGGGTTTAAAGATTACATATCGGAAAAATGGGGAAGATTTTGCTTCGCCTCGTTATGTCAGTGGGCTTGGTTCTTCTTTGATTGTGTTAGATAATCAATATCTAGATGCCAATACGACGGATACGTATGATTTTTATTTGTGGTTTACGGATGGTTCTCGTAGTGTTTCTGTTTCTGATGTGAGTCTTTTGGTTGAGAAAATTGAACTTTCGGAAGAAGAGGCACAAGATACGGTTGCGCCTGTCATTACGTTAAATGGGGATGAAACGATTTCTATTTTACGGGGAGAGTCTTTTGTGGATCCTGGGGTACTTTCTGTGGTTGATGATGTTGATGGTACGATCAATATTGGTGATGTTGCCATTCGTTATCTTTACTTCGATGGTACTTCGACGGTCGATGTGAGTGGTATTGATACGAATATCGTGGGAACGTATTATATTGATTATACGGTACGAGATCAAGCAAATAATGAAAGTAGTGCGATTCGGACGGTTGTGGTCTATGAAGAAGGAACGGAAGTAGTTCCACCAGAAAATGCCTTAGAGGTGATCGTTTCTTATAGTACGCAAGAGATGACAAGGGATGATGTTGTGGTAACTTTGACTTCTAATCAACCGTTACGGGAGTTAGAGGGTTGGACTTTATCGAGTGATCGTTTGTCTTTATCGCGTAGTTTTCATAATAATACGGTGTTATCGACGGTGGTGGTGAGTGAATCTGGTTTGACACAAGTAGTACGGGTTGTGATTTCTAACATTGATCGTACGGAAGAGGTGGCTCCAACGCCGACGATGCCTCCGACGCCTTCACCGGATATGGTTCGTGTTGGACTCTATGTGGAAGATGTGACGGCTTCTACGGTTACGTTACGGGCAGAAGCAAGTGATAAGGGGCTGGTTCGTGCTTATGTGTTTGCTTGTAATGGTGTTTGGCAAGAGGAAACAGATGAGGATACATATACTTGTTCTAGATTGACACAAAATACGTCTTATTCGTTTCAAGTGAAGGCAATCGATACCGAGGGTCGTGAGGCTTTGTCGTCGGTGGTTTCGATGCAGACGTTACGGTTGGAATTACCTGTTTTTGATAGTCCAGATAAAGATGTCTATGCACGGGAAAAGACGGTTACGATTGTTTATCCGGAGGGATCGGGCAATTTGATTTATCAATATCGTTTACTGGAAAATGACCATTGGACGACGGTCAGTGGTAATCGTGCTAATGTGGTACTCGATCACAATACGACGTTAATTGCTCGCGTTACGGATGGGGTAAATGAAGTTGCTTCTAACTATATCGAAAAAAATATCGATCGTGATGGTCCTAGTCTTGGTAGTCGAAGTTTGACATTGGGAAATCAAACGCTAGATTCTTTGTCCTTCTCTTGGGTAGGGGCAACAGATGTATCGACGGCTGGTGGAGATTTACAATATCGTGTTTGTCAAGATACGGCGGCGATGGATTTGTCTGCTTGTAAAAATCATGTGGTCTATGAGGATTATGGAATTACGAGTTATACGGCCTCTTCGCTTATTGCTGGTACGACGTATTATTTTGGAGTGATCGTTTTAGATCGTTTGGGCAATGAAACGTTCTATGATGTGGCATCGTTTACGACACTATCTCTGACACCGGTGCCGACGCCAACTCCTACGCCAACGCCAACGCCTAGTCCAACTCCGACACCTACGCCAACGCCGACACCTAGTCCGGTGCAGGGTCGATTAGAAATTGCGAATATGACGGATTTGGTGGGTATTAACTACTCGATTTGGCATGATTATATGAACAATAAAAATAATGGTGCAATCTATAATATTAGTTTGGGTTCTTTTGGACCCGTTACTGCCTATCATTATTGGGGAACACCAGCCCTTGGATATTACAGTAATTTGGATAAAAATGTAATACGAACGCACATGACACAGCTTTATGAAGCAGGGGTTGATTTCATTATTTTGGATAATACCAATGTCAGTCCGACGTTTGGTTTAGACTTTACCAATCCGGCTTCGCCTTTTTATCAAATTGAAGTGGAACCGATGAGAGTCTTATTTGATACGATGGCAGAAATGCGAGCCGAAGGGTTACCAACGCCGTATGTGGTCAATTGGCAACGAACGAATGAAGGTTTTGGTACGGCCAATATTATTCATAATTTGTTTATGAATGATTATGATGTTGCGGGATTAAAGGCACTTGGTTTCGATAAAGAAAAATGGAAGGATTTATGGGTTTATTGGAATGGTAATATTTTTGAACTTTATACGGATTTAACGTATATTGGGGAAAATAATATGGCCACGACGTATCGTAAGATGTGGGGTTTACAGACTTCGGTTTCGAATGGGGAATGGAGTTATTTACAGTTAGATAATCGCTATCGTAAGGGACTTAATTTTGCAGGACAAGTGGAACAGATGAGTGTATCCGTTGCGATTCAACAGACGCGAATGAGTAATCCGGTCGGTAGACTTTGTCGGAATCATGGAATCACCTTCCGTGCGCAATGGTACAATGCGTTCCAAGTCCATCCAAAATTTATTACTTTGACGTGGTGGAATGAATGGGGAGCGGAACGAATTGATAGTTCATTGGCGGGCTGTAGTGGTCAAACGTATTGCTTTACGGATAATTATAATCAGGAATGTAGTCGTGATATTGAACCGATGAGTGGAGGTCATGGTGATACGTATTATCAATGGATGAAACAATATATCAGTGCTTATAAAAACCATCAAAGTTGTCCGATGAATTTGACCAATTAAAAAGTAGTTGCATATTTCTCTTGTTTTCGATATCCTTATAGTAGGAGGAGTGAGATTTTGAAAAAGAAATGGATGGTTGCAGGAATTCTTGCAACAAGTCTACTACTGGTTGGTTGTGGATCTAATCAGACGTTATCTTGTTATATGGAGGAGGATGCAACCGAAGGGATGGGAATGCGTCAAGATGTCAAAATGAATTTTAAAAACAATTCATTAGAGACGCTTGATATGACGATGACGGTTACACTAGATGATACTTATGTATCGATGATCGATATGTTAGAGTCTACATTAAAAGCATCTCTTGA
>CANTWQ010000018.1 GCA_947853365.1 uncultured Bacilli bacterium | reverse complement strand
ACAAGGAACAAAACGACCATATTTATTCATGATGGTCTCGAGTGTTCGAACGGAAGTCGTTCCAACCGCAATAATGGCATGCCCTGTTTCTTTTGTTTCCGTAAGCAAATGGGCAACTTCTTCGCTCATCATATAAAACTCACTGTGCATATGATGTTCTTCAATATTTTCGACGTTCACTGGTCGAAAGGTACCAAGACCAACATGTAACGTAATATAAGCAATATGAATTCCTTTCTCTTTGATTTTCTGTAACAATTCTTTTGTAAAATGTAAGCCCGCCGTGGGAGCCGCCGCACTTCCTAAATTTTTCGCATAAACCGTATTATAACGACTTTGATCTTCTAATTGTTCATGAATATATGGTGGAAGGGGCATCGTTCCTAATTGATCTAAGATCTCATATAAAATTCCTTGATAAGAAAGTTTCATATGACGAATCCCCTCTTCTAGCACTTCCACACATTCAGCTTTTAAAAGTCCATTGCCAAAAGAAACAATTGTTCCCTTATGAATTCTTCTAGCTGGTTTAGATAATACTTCCCATGTATCATTGCCTAAATCCTTTAACAGTAAAATCTCAATGACTGCTTTGGTATCTTCTTTTTCACCGATGAGCCGTGCCGGCAATACTTTAGTATCATTTAATACCAACGTATCCCCTGGATTAAGATAATCGATAATATCGGCAAAATGATGATGTACAATACTTCCTGTCTTCCGATCAACAACCATCAACCTAGAATGATCTCGATTTTTTAATGGTGTTTGGGCAATCAATTCTTCCGGCAATGCATAATCAAAATCTTCTAGTTTCATAAAACTCCCTCTTTCTAACCATTCAAAGAATCGACAAACACAATCTGTTTATTTTTCTTACCATTCATGTAATTTTCAATTCCTAAAATTTCATCCGCGCTCTTATCATGTAAAACAGCAATCACCCGTTTTGTAAATTCCTCGATCTTTTTCGTATCATCTAATTCCAGATGATTTTTCTCTACTTCCGTCCAAATATATTTTAATAGTGCAACTCGTTTATCGACATCCAATACATTATAGCGAATCGCTTCTAATAATTGTGGATCAGTAAGCACTTTCTTTTGTGTTTGATAAAGCCCAACATCGATATCACGAAAATAATCAACCAATAAATATAAGCTATTGATATCATAATTTTTTAAAGAAATTTTTGCTTCTGTTAGTAAACTAGCCGCGGTGCTGATCAAAGATATTTTGTCTGGAATTTCCAAAAACATTTCATCAATATAACAGACGAGTTGAATAAACGCTTGGTCATTTCCTTCGTTATCTAACAAGACCGATGGAAGTGATGCCCAACGGATCATCTCATTCTCATCTTTTAAAAACTCTCGATTTTCTTCGATATATTGATCCACCTTTTTGGCGATATCTTCCACTGTCAAATGAAAGTGATCATCAAACAAACGCGTACTTTTTTTCATATTTCCCTTTTTCTCCTTTAATTACATAAATATCGTATTTTGATATTCGATTTTTAAATGTTCATAAGCAAGTGCTGTTACCATTCTACCACGACTTGTGCGCTTTAACAATCCCCGTTGCAACAAAAATGGTTCACAGACATCTTCAATCGTCGTTACTTCTTCGCCGATTGCTGAGGCAATCGACTCCACTCCAACGGGACCGCCGTTAAACTTTTGTATAATGGCAAGTAATAATTGTCGATCCACTTCATCGAGTCCCATATCATCGATTTTTAATCTCTCTAACGCCTTCTTCGTCGTTTCTAAAGAGATTTCTTCTTCCCCATCGACAAGTGCAAAATCTCGCACACGCTTAAATAGACGATTGGCAATCCGAGGCGTTCCACGACTTCGTTTAGCAAGTTCTAAAGATGCTTCATCACAAATCGGCATATTTAAAACACGACTGGTTCTTTTAATAATCTGCATAAGTTCTTCATCCGTATAAAACTGTAACTTTGCAACAATACCAAACCGATCGCGAAGTGGTCCTGATAAATCACCCGCCCGAGTCGTTGCTCCTACCAAAGTAAAGGGTGGTAAATTGATTTTAATACTTCGGGTATTTCCTTCACTACCAATCATAATATCGAGAGAAAAATCTTCCATCGCCGGATATAAAATCTCTTCAATAAAACGTGGCATACGATGAATTTCATCAATAAAAAGCACATCACCCGGTTCCAAAGAGGATAAGATTGCCGCCAAATCACCAGGCTTTTCAATACTAGGTCCTGATGCAGTTTTTAAAGATGTTCCCATTTCGTTTGCAATAATATACGCAAGTGTCGTTTTTCCAAGTCCCGGAGGGCCATATAATAACACATGATCTAAAGACTCATCCCTCATTTTAGCGGCCTCAATAAAAACACGAATATTTTCCTTGGCATCTTGTTGACCAATATATTCATCGATCCGCGATGGCCGAATACTCAAATCTTCATCTTCCGGTAAAGTATTGGCAGTTACTATTCTTTCTTCTTCCATAGTCCCCTCCTACTTCAATAATAATTTTAAAGC
>CANTWQ010000017.1 GCA_947853365.1 uncultured Bacilli bacterium | reverse complement strand
CCATGGATCTGTCGCTTCATCTAGAATACTACGCATTTTGGAATTGATAATATCTCTAGAAGTCAACGTTTCATCCAATTCTAAATCACCAATAATATTTCTAAGTGTTGTCGCGGTCAATGTCTCAATCGCCGCAATCGGATTTTCCACACCATAAGTGTATAACTTTGGATCAGTAATCGAATAGTATACAACCGTATCAATCTGCATGGTAACATTATCTTCCGTAATCACAGGTTGAGGATCAAAATCTTGAACAATTTCTTTTAAACTAACGTCAGAAGCTGTTCGTTCAATAAATGGAATAATATAATGTAGACCCGTTTGTAACGTACGATGATAACTTCCTAATCTTTCCACCACCCGTGCTCTTGCTTGTGGGACAATTTTAACACCACTTGCCGCGATCACTAAAACAACCACTAAAATAATCCAAAAAAATTCCATAAATACCTCCCTACTGAATTTCTTTACAATATAATTTTACGCCATCGATGGATAAAATTTCCACTTCTTTGCCTTCTTTGATGGCATGATCAGAAACGGCCATCCAAAACTTTCCATCCACTTTGACCTCTCCTGGATTTCGTTTGCCAATATCCTTTGTTACGACTCCCACTTGACCCACGACACGATCTAAATTTGTTTTCTCTGGATTTGTCTTAATCAATCGTTTCAAAATTGGTTTCATCAGTATAAAAGAAATCACACTAATAACAGCAAAGATCAACACTTGAATCCAAATTTCCGATACAAAAATAGATACTAACATTGAGCAAAAAGCACCAACCGCAAACCAAATGCTTACCAAATTGATGGTCGCAAGTTCGATAAATACCAAAATTAAAAATAAAACGAGCCATGTTTCAAACAATCCACTTCACCTACTTTCATTTTATGTATGAAAAAGGAAAAAAAGAAGCAAGAAAAACCCAAGGAAACAACCCTCACATTTTTACCTGCTTCACCACCTTTATCTACTATCATCATAGCACAAAGAAAAATTTTTGTATAGTCTATTGTCCCATGGAGATGGTCTCTGGTAAAGTACTACCTCCATCGATAACCATACTACTGCCCGTAATATAACTTGCTTCTTCGCTAGCTAGAAATGCAGCTAGCTCACCAATCTCATTGATTTTACCAAGACGTCCCATCGGAATCGCGGAAGCAATCTGATCGACAACGCTCTTTGGATCTTCCTTATTACTATCGATGGCCATACCTTCTACCATCGGTGTTTTGATATAACCTGGTAGAATGGCATTCACATTGATATGATATGGAGCATACTCCCTAGCCAATGCTTTGGTAAAGCCAATCAAAGCGGCTTTCGTCGTAGCATATGCCACTTCTCCAGGATCAGCAACCATAACGCCAGTCACACTTGACAAATTGATGATCTTGCCATAATGATTTTCCACCATGTATGGAAGAACTGCCTTTGTAACATTCCAGGTACCGATAATATTGATATCAAAATGGTAGTCTCTTTCTTCATCGGTCATTTCAATAAAGTTCTTTAACTTAGATACTCCCGCATTATTTACCAAAATATCAATACGACCATATTGTTTTATCACATCTTCGACACTGGCCTTTACCATATCTTTATTCCGAATATCTACTTGATAGCCTTTGATTGGATACCCTTTTGCTTTTAACACTTCTTCCACTTCAAAAACACGTTCATTATAATCTGCAATGACGACCGTCGCACCATGTTTTAAAAACATTTTGACAATACCCAAACCATTTCCCATTGCACCGCCTGTAATATAGGCAATTTTTCCATCTAATTTCATACATCCTCCTATAACATATTCTTTTTCTTTAAAATCCATGCAATAATGAGTGAAATCACCAAAGATAATAACAACAATAACAAAAAGGCATAAGGTGATGTCTCAAAAATACCCAAAGGTACATTCATCCCCATAAAAGAGGCAACCATCGTAGGAATCGAAATCACAATTGTAATCCCTGCCAAAAACTTCATAATCGTATTGAGATGATTTGTAATCACCGTTCCATAAGAATTCGTCATACTACTTAAAATCTCTCGATACAAATTGGCAATTTCAATTCCTTGCTTATTTTCGATAATAGCATCATCCAATAAACTTAAATCCTCTTCATAGAGCATTACTACATTACCATTACGTATTTTTTCCAAGACCGTCTGATTCTCTCGCAAAGATGCCGTAAAGTAAACGAGCGTCTTTTCAAGAGATAACAATTTAGATAAATCCTTAGTCTTCGTTGCCTGAAACATCGTATCCTCAGCATTTTCGATATCTTGATTGATGACTTTTAAACATTTTAAATAATAAGTAGATAGCTGATACAATATTTGAATTAAAAAACGACTTTTTTTCTCGGGTGAGAAATCTTTGATACGATCCTCTTCAAATTCTTTCAAAAAATCGAAATGTTGCGTTGAGATCGTCAGAATAGCATTTTCTGTAATCAAAATCCCCAAGGCACTTGTTTTTACATGAGGCATATTCTTACGTACATAACGAATTGGTACATCGATGATAACAAGCTGCATATTATTTTCGATATCTGTCCGTGGTTGTTCTTCTTCATCCAGAATAGATGTGACAAAATGAGTCGTCACTTGAAACATATCTGCAATTCTTTTGATTTCATCTTCCGTCGGTCCAACAACTTGTACCCAACAATTAGGAGTAAAAGTAGAAGATTCTTCTAGCTTTAACGTAGTCGTATTTCTTTCTAATATTCGTAGCACATCCATCACCTACTATAACTTTAGTATAGTACACTTTGACGCTGGTTTCAACATTTTCATATGAAAAAAGAAGACAATCGCCTTCCTAATGTTTTTCATATTTTTTCGTATATACTGCATGCTTTTCCGCGAGTGGAGCATCCTGATGATAGGTTGGATCTTTCATCATGGTATCTAGCATTCGTTCAATTTCCGGATGATCGATGTGAACAGGGCCTGCTTCTTCCGCCTTTTCCTTTTCTTTCACCATTTCATCCGTCGTATCTACTTCCATTGAAATATCGGTAGTTGGTTTCTTTGCAATACGATCGTCACGAACTTTTTTTAATTTCTTTTGAAACGCAAACACATCCGCAATCGATAAAGCATCCGTTACCAAAGCCAAAGAAGTAAATGGCAAAGAAACAAAGCCATAACGAAGACCTAAAATCATTGCTAAGGACATCCCCCACATTTTTATTTTGCCATAAATCGTCGGCTGTACGCCTTTCCCTTTCATCATGGTAGATACTTTATCAGAAAACTTTTGTTTCTTTGCTTCATCGCCGATATTCTTCGTCACAGTTTCTTTTCCATCAACATATTTATCATATGCCGACTGTAAAGCAACATAAAAATCACGTCCTAATGTTGGTACAAGTAACAACAACGCAGATAAAGGCATCACTTTAGATAATACCACACTAAGCACAATTCCCCAGTTCAAACATTTATCTGCAATACCATCTAACATAACGCCCAACTCTGATGAGGCGTGAAACTTTCGTGCAATCATACCATCCAAAGTATCTGTTAAAGCAATCCCTGCTGCACAAAGAGGTAAAATCCATGGAGAAGTAATACCAAACAAAGTCATAGGCATAAGACCATGTAAAATAATTTGCTTCATCAATAAAAAAGAGCATACAATTCTAGCAGTCGTAATGATATTTGGTACTGTTAAAATCTCAGAAAACAAAAAAGATTTTTCTTTTTTCTCCATCAGATATTCCCCCTTACATGCTTATTATGGTACGTTCTTTCTTTTAGAAAGTCAAGAAAAAGAAAGTGATGTCATCTCTCTATGATCATTAAGAAAGACCAACCACTTGATCATCCACCAAATCAATCTTTTCATAATTCGGATGGTTTGGTAATCCGGGCATCGTTAAAATATTTCCTAATAACACGGTAACAAATCCTGCGCCATGATAAAGACATAAATCTGTCACATGCAATGTAAACCCCCGAGGATTTCCTAATAGTTTAGGATTATCAGACAAAGAATATTGTGTCTTGGCAACACAAATCGGAAGATAATTATGGCCTTTTTTTTCCAATTCTTGTAATTTTTTTAACGCCGTATCGCTATAGATCACATCCTCCGCATGATAGACTTCATGCGCCAATAAAGCAATTTTTTCCATAAGTGTTTGGTCCTTAGTTTGTAATGGTTGATAATGATTTTCTTCCGTGACTAAATCCGCAACGATCCGAGCCAAGGCAATGGCACCATTTCCTCCATCACGATAAGAAGTCGTAATAGCAAATGGTAAACGAAGAGAATCACAATACGATTTTACTACCGCAATTTCACGATCCGTATCACTCTCATAACGATTCAACACGACGACCAAAGGAATATGATATTTTTGTAAATTTTCCACATGGGCTTTTAAATTATCTAAGCCCCTTTCCACAGATGTCACATCTTCCTTTAAAATATCTTCTTTCAATACCCCAGCATTATATTTAAAAGCCTTAATCGTCGCCACCAATACCAAACAAGAAGGATGATCTCCTAAAACAGGACATTTGATATCTAAAAATTTCTCTGCCCCCAAATCAGCGCCAAAACCCGCTTCCGTAATACAATAATCACTTGCCTTTAAGGCTAAATCAGTCGCAATGATGCTATTACAACCATGGGCAATATTGGCAAAAGGTCCCCCATGAATTAAAACTGGATTACCCTCCAACGTTTGTACCAAATTCGGCATCATACTATTTTTTAACAATACCATCATACTACCAACGACATGTAAATCTTTGGCATACACTTCTTTTCCATCATAAGTATAAGCAACAACAATACGTTCTAGACGTTTCCTTAAATCTGCCAAGGAACGACTCAGACAAAATATCGTCATAATTTCACTGGCGGCAGTGATTTGAAAATGTTCTTTTCGTTCTACTTCTCGAACCGAAGATTGTCCAATCGTAACCGTCCGTAAAGAGCGATCGTTCATATCCAAACATCTTTGAAAACAAATCGTTTGAGGATCGATATTTAGCGCATTTCCAAAATACAAGTGATTATCAATGGCTGCGCACAACAAATTATTGGCCGCCGTAATCGCATGAAAATCTCCCGTAAAATGCAAATTAATTTCATCCATCGGTACTACCTGACTATAGCCTCCGCCAGTCGCGCCACCCTTCATACCAAACACAGGACCAAGGGATGGTTCTCGTAACGTTAACAGAGAATTTTTCCCTAATTTGCGAAAGGCATCATGAAGACCAATACTAACTGTTGTTTTCCCTTCTCCATAAGGAGTAGGACTAATCGCTGTAACTAAAATCAGCTTCCCTCGGTGCGTAGTCTCGATTTGCCAAGGATCAATTTTGGCCATATCATTTCCATAAAAAGTGGCATGATTTTGAAAAAGGGGCACACGTTCCAATACTTTCTGTATTGGTAATTTTTTTATACTTCTAGCAATTTCAATATCTTCCATGTTTTCATCACCCATCCCCATTATATTACAGGAAGCAAAAAAAAGATACCTTACATATCTTTTTCATAAGCATGATACAGAATACGAAGAGCATTCAAAATCGCAAGAATCGTAACACCCACATCGGCAAAAACCGCAAACCATATCGAAGCAATTCCCAATGCACCTAGTAGTAAAAATAATATCTTAACTCCAATCGCAAAGAAAATATTTTGCCAGACAATACGATTAGTACGTTTTGCAATGATAATCGATAAAGCAATCTTCGTTAAAGAATCATCCATTAGTACAATATCACTTGCTTCAATCGCCGCATCACTCCCAATACCTCCCATTGAAACACCAATATCAGCACTCATCAAAACTGGAGCATCGTTCATACCATCACCAACAAAAAGAACATAATCCACCTCTTCCTGACGAATTCCTTCTAACTGATGCACTTTATCAACAGGCAATAGATTGCTATAAAATTCTAAAATACCAACCTCTTGAGCAACATGGGATACAATATCCTTATGATCTCCCGATAACAAAACAAATCGCTTCACGCCCTCTTTTTGCAGTAAAAGAAGGGCTTCTTTGGCATCTTCTTTCACCTCATCTCGAATCACCAAATGGCCATAATATGCTCCATCCACAGCCAAATAAATCACTGTCCCAACTTCTTTTACATTCGGCAAAGTAATCCCCTGTTCCTTTAAAAAATTGCTTTTTCCAAGAATCATTTTTACTCCATCAAGGGTTGCCACCACACCATTACCAGAAACTTCCTTAACATTTTTAAGTTTTCTCTTATCCACTTTCTTACCATAAGCATTTCGAATGGATACCGCAATCGGATGCGAAGACGATGCTTCCAAATAGGCCGCATACATTAACACTTGCTCTTTCTTTTTTCCATGGATCGAAGTAATCGAGAAATTACCTTTGGTCAAAGTCCCCGTTTTATCAAACACAACAGTAGAAACATGTTTTAACTTCTCTAGCTCGTTACTCCCTTTCATTAAAATTCCATATTTACTCGCAACCCCAATCCCACAGAAAAAGCCAAGGGGAATCGAAATCACAAGAGCACAAGGACAAGAAATCACCAGAAATACCAATGCCCGATAAAACCAAGTCCCCATGTCTTGGTGAAAGAGAAAAACAGGAATGAGAAAAAGAAGAACTGCAAGGATCACTACGACTGGTGTATAAATTTTAGAAAAACGAGTAATAAATCGTTCCGTCGGAGCCTTTTTCTCACTCGCATGCTCCATTAAATCCAAAATACGACTCACTGTAGATTCCGAACTAAGAGTAGTCGTTTTTAATTGAAATGAACCATCTAAATTGATCACACCACTGAAAACAGTATCGCCCACGTGCACTTCTCTTGGTATACTCTCACCAGTCAAAGAAGAAGTGTCTAAAGTAGAAGACCCTTCGATGACAACACCATCCAAAGGAACTCTCTCTCCCGGTTGTACTAAGATAATACTCCCAACTGGAACAGTTTCTGGATCCACTTTAACGAAATCGTTTCCCTTTTCGAGCCATGCCGTATCACTACGGAAATCCATCAAAGACATAATAGAATCCTTCGACTTATCGATAGCCTTATCAAAAGTCCATTCTCCTAATTGATAAAAAAGCATGACCGCGACAGCTTCAGGAAATTCTCGAATCATAAGTGCCCCCACCGTAGCCAACGTCATCAAAAAGGCTTCATCAAAAAATTCGCCATGAAAAATACCTTTGATGGCTTTTTCTATCACATCGTAGCCCACCAATAAATAAGCAAGCAAATAAAGAATCCACTGCACTTTGACACTTACAAAAAAAGCAACGCCAAACAAAATGCCAGATCCGATGATACGCAATAGTGTAATATCAATTTTTTTCATTTTCTCCCTCCTCAATATGCGTACAGCCCATTTGAAAAATTTGTAAAATATGATGATCCGCCAAAGAATAGTAAACAACCTTTCCCTCTTTTTTTGTTTTCACCAAATTTAAATCTCGTAACAACCGTAATTGATGAGAAATCGAGGATTGACTCATTTTTAAAAGACAAGAAATATCACAAACACATAAATCATGATAAGATAACGCCTCTATCACTTTTAGTCGCGTCTCATCAGCAAATACCTTAAAAAATTGTTGTAATTCTAAAATCGTCGAGGCCGGCAATTGCTTTTTCATCACATCTTGCACAACATCTTCATGAATTACATCATCCCGACAAACTTCTATCGGAATTTTTCGCATCACATTCACCTCCAACATATGAATATTCATTCATATATAATATAACACAAAAAAATGAAAAAAAAATAGAAATTTACGAAATTTCGAAAAATTGTCAAAAAAATGGTAAAATTTACCAAAAAAAGAGGCAGAAATAGATAAATTTTAACGAAAATAGGTAAAATTGCCTGCAAAAATGGCAAAAAACGTCATTTGTAATATTCAAAAGAAGCTGCTATAGTACCTCACTGTCAATGTTATTTTGACAAAGGAGGAAACAAATGAAAATAAAACTATTTGGGATTTTATCCATCCTAATTGCCGTCGGTATATTCCTATGGCCACAAATAACGCATGCGGAAAGTTTCACAGATGGCGCTTATATTCCGAATCTATATGTGAATAAACAGCATGCCAATGGCGTTGGATTTCGTTATCAACAAGCTCGCTTCCTCATCCGAAAAAGCGATGGGGCCAAGGCCTATTGCATCGAACCATGGGAAGTAATCAATGAACAAATTGTCTACGACCATGCGATCAATGTCAACGACATTACCAACGAAATGTGGCAAAAAATGGCGACGATTGCTTACTTTGGATATGGATATCCCGGAAGAACGCAAGATTATTGGTATTATCTCACCCAAGTATTGATCTGGAGAGTCGCCGAACCAACAGGAGAATTCTACTTTACCAACACTTTAAATGGTACGAGAATCACAAAATATGATGCAGATATGGAAGCCATTTTAAGAGATGTCGAACATTACGAACAAATGCCAAAGTTCGATCAAAATCATCTCTCTTTACAACTAGGCGAAACAACGATCATCACCGATCACAATCAACAACTAGATCATTATACAATTTCGATAGATAATGACAATATCCAAGTAGCCAAAAATCCCCAAAGTCTACAAATCACATCTAAGAAAGAAGGTACGAGTATCATTACTTTAACAAGGCAAGAACAAACACGATTTGTTCCACCTATCGTCTACCCACATAATAACAGCCAAGATATGTTAGTCGCCGGAGATTTAAAACCCAAAACAGTACAACTAAAGGTCGAGAACAACAAAAATACATTATTGATCGAAAAAAGGAGTGTAACCAATACCGATCTCCCGTCCATTAAGGCAACTTTAGAAGGAACCAGCATTCAAATAAAAGATGCAGATGATAACCTAATAGGGAATTACATCTTTGATGACCAAAATCAAATCATCATTGACAGCCTTCCAATAGGGACCTATTACATAGAAGAAATTCAATCCGGATTGGGACACATCATGGAAACAACTCCGATCAAAGTAGAAATAGATGGCGCCTATCAAGAAATCATAATAGAAAACGAAAGAATCGAAAAAGAAATTACCATCGAAAAATGGTACGAAGTAGAGGATCATTTAGAAAAAGAAGCCAATATTACTTTCTCTATTTGGAATGAAAAACAAGAAAAAATTGCCACATTAACAACCAATGACGCGGGTATCGCGCAAATCCGCTTGCCGTATGGAACCTATATAGTTCATCAGGAGACGACAACCGAAGGTTACCTTGCCATCGATGATTTTACCATTGTCATTTCAGAAGACGAAACACAAACCTTTTTCCAAAAAGTGAATTACAAAATTCCCGAAGAAATCATCGAAGTACCAAATACTATGATCATTGAAGCGAAAGAAGAAGTTTACTATGAAAAGAAAAATAAGTATCTTGACGATTGTCTTACTACTACTTGTATGCACACAAACAAAAACAATCGCTTACAATCGCTATAATTCCACTGCTGAAATAACAAGTACAAGTGATACGGTAACTACAACAACCCAAAAAAACAATGTATCATCAATCAAGCAAACAGAAAACCAAAAAACAGACCAAATTGGAACCCTGTCGATTCCTAACATTGCTTTAGAACAACCATTATATCAAAAAGAAAGTAAACAAAATAGCATTGACAAAAATGTAACCTTCCTAAAAGAATCAACCTATCCCAACGAGGGCAAAGACCGTGTGATTCTTTGTGCACATTCTGGAACAGGCAAAATCGCTTTTTTTCAAGAATTAGATCATTTACAAAAAAATGATTCCATTTATCTTACTTATCAAGATGAAACCTTAACTTATATAGTCGACAGCATAAAAGTAACGAGCAAAGATGGAACCATTTCGATTCCCCAGCAAAAACATATTCTCGTTTTAACAACATGCATGCCACATCAACCAGGATATCAACTCACCATTATTGCAAACAAAAAGGAGATTATTTGAGATCTCCTTTTGTCTGTATTAGAAATTTCTGATTTTGATAATCGATTGTCACAGTATCACCATAATGAATTTCATCACGAATCAATTTTTCCGCAAGCAACACTTCTACCGTATGACTGACTGTCCGTTTTAAAGGACGAGCACCAAACGTTGGATCATAGCCAGCTTCCAACAATTGATCCTTAGCTTTTTGAGTCAATTTTAAATGAATATTCTGTGGTTTTAACCGTGTTTCAATTTCAGCAATTATTTTGTCCAAAATTTCGCCCAATACTTCTTTTGATAACGCATGGAACATAATAATTTCATCAATACGATTCAAAAATTCTGGTCGGAAATAACTCTTCAATTCTTTTTCCACCAATTCCGGATGACCATTTAAGATATGCTCACTGCCCAAATTCGAAGTCATAATAATGATTGTATTTTTAAAATCGACAGTTCGACCATTCGAATCGGTAATGCGACCATCATCCAATATTTGTAATAGCAAATTCAAAACTTCAGGATGGGCCTTTTCCACCTCGTCGAATAAAACAATACTATAAGGATTCCGACGAACTGCTTCCGTCAATTGACCACCTTCCTCGTAGCCGACATAACCAGGAGGAGAACCAATCAATCTAGAAACACTGAATTTTTCCATATATTCGCTCATATCGATACGAACCATATGTTTCTCATCATCAAAAAGTTCATAAGCAAGACTACGAGCTACTTCTGTCTTACCAACTCCAGTCGGCCCTAAAAAGAGGAACGAACCAATCGGACGATTAGGATCCTTGATACCACTTCGCGACTTAATAATCGCCTCACTCACCAATCGCAAAGCTTCATCCTGGCCCTTAACCCGAAGACGCAAATGATCTTCTAGATGTAGTAATTTCTCACGTTCTCCAGACATCAATTTAGAAATAGGTATCTGCGTCCAGCGAG
The DNA here is from genome assembly GCA_947853365.1 of uncultured Bacilli bacterium. Lineage (GTDB taxonomy): Bacteria > Bacillota_I > Bacilli_A > RF39 > UBA660 > Faecenecus. Next base: position 632 of record CANTWQ010000017.1, on the reverse strand, counting down.
AAATAATTTCCGCAATCGACTCTTCTGTTACCGTATCACTTAAAATTTTATTCTTTTCCTTTTGTTGTAACGCTGCCAATTCTTTTTCCAATGCTGGAATATCCCCATGCCGTAGTTTAGCAGCCTTCTCCAAATCATAAGAATTCTCTGCTTGTTCCAAAGCAAAACGTGCTTTTTCGATTTCGCTCTTCTTCGATTTGATTTCCCCGTAGATGTTCTTCTCTTCTTCCCAAGCAGATTTATATCTATTCTCTTTTTCCTTCAATGATACTAATGCTTTATCAATTTCTTCCATTCTTTTTTTGGATAGTTCGTCTTTTTCTTTTTTGATCGCTTGCCGTTCAATTTCCAAACGCATAATCTGTCTCGTCAATTGATCCAATTCCGTCGGAACGGAATCCATTTGTACTCGAATGGTAGCACATGCCTCATCGACCAAATCAATCGCTTTATCTGGTAAAAAACGATCCGTAATATAACGGTTAGAAAGCGTTGCCGCTGCGATCAAGGCTTTATCAGAAATCGTAACCCCATGATGAATTTCAAAACGTTCTTTTAAGCCACGAAGAATGGTAATCGTATCTTCGACACTCGGTTCATTTACCTTAATCTTTTGAAATCTTCTCTCCAAA
>CANTWQ010000016.1 GCA_947853365.1 uncultured Bacilli bacterium | reverse complement strand
ACGCTCTTTCTAGTAAAGATTGGATTAAAACAGATTCGACATGGTGTCTAGATAGAGTGGCCGATCTAAATCAAGCAAGTCTTACCTGCACTAATGTATCTAATCCGATGCCAGTAGGACTATTGACAGTTGCTGAATATCAAGATAGTTTGCAAGAAAACTCTACCTATCTGCAAACCTCTATGGTTTATCGCTTTTTAAATAAAACGGATGATACCACGAGTTGGATGCACAATAGTATGATTGGAGGAAATACTTTCTATAGTGATGAAGATAATTTGTTAATCGGAGTTCGTCCAGTCATCAATTTATTACCAGAAAAAGCTTATGTAATGTCGGGAGATGGAAGCCTTAACTCTCCTTACAAATTGACTGATTATGAATATGGAAAAGATAACGATTTACTACGAGATCGTTTGATTGGTGAATATATTAACTATTCTGGACAAGTTTGGCGCATCTCCGGTTTTGATGAAAACAAGAACATAAAAATAACAATGACAACGCCATTTTTATCAGATTTAGAAGGAGATTATGCATTCCGTTATGATGATGTTGGCCAAGTGAAGAAGTTCGATCCAACGGATCCAACCAGCATTGGCTATAAAGTACAAGAGAGAATGGGCCTTTATGTGGATCAATCATTACTGGTGGAACATGAATATGAAAGACCACAATTAGATACGACAAAAAGTTATAGCGATGTTGCAAAAGAAACATTCACTGCGATGTTTAGTATTCCGGCAACTTATGACTTGTTTTCGGGAACGCAAGGTGTAGGTTCGAGTTACTTTTTAATAGATTATAGTACAGAACCGTTATATATTGTTTTTACAAATGCTGTGAATGGAGTTGCCTTTGAAATTGATCATCTTTCCTTTGGAAATTTGCCAGTAAAACTTGTAACTTATCTAAAGCAAGATACCTTGATTGCAGGAGGTCGTGGCACAGCCGGTAATCCATATAGTGTAAAAGGAGGAAGTGGACAGTGATGGCAGTATCAAGCAAAATAAAAAGAAGAAGAAAAATTGTCCTTGGAGTGGGAATTTTGCTAATTCTCATTCTGGTCGGTATTCTTATCTGGAAACTATGTTTGAAAGATGTGTTTACCGGGCCGATTTATAGCGTTGAAAGCCGTATACAACAATACGAAAATTCTCTGGCCTCAGAGCCAGAGGGAGTTTATACCTATGGTTGGTTGAGAGTACAAGGAACCAACATCGACTATCCAGTGATTATGTATGATGAAACGATAGAAACAAACGAGATTGATTACGTCTGGATTAACGTTCCCTTACTGCCAAATGGAGAAGGGAAACGATTAAGTATTTACGGTCATAACATTTTAAATCTTTCTTCGCAACCGTTAGTTGCAGATCCATCGCATTCTAGATTTGAACAGCTCATGTCTTTCGCTAATTATGATTTTGCCAAAGAAAATTTATATTTCCAATATACAGATGAAACAGGAGATTACTTGTATAAAATTTATGCTGTTAATTTTGAAAATTATACCAATGATAATGGACTTCCGTTAGTTGGAAAGGATAAAATAAAATCGTATATCGAAGAAGTAAGAGAAAATAGTATTTATGATTATGATGTCGATGTGAATGAGAATGATGATTTAATATCACTGATCACTTGTACCAGATATTTTGGAACAGGAAGTAATAAAACACAATTCAAGGTTGATGGTAGAAGGTTAAGAGGAGATGAGATACCAGAGAAATATAATGTTGAAATGACCGACAATTATGTTATAATGGAAGTAGAATAAGGAGGTTAGGGACATGAAATTAAAGTTAAAATATTTAGCAACAGGGCTAATGATTATAACCATTTTTTGCTTTGTTCCATCAATCCAAATAGTAGAAGCCATCGATCTAGAAATTGCCCCAACTGGTGACACATTAGATTTAGATGATGCGCCAGCAGTCGAAGGAACCATCGATGCTTCTAAAAGAATTAGAAATCGAATTTGCGTAAGAAATAAAATATACGAGGTAAATGCAGATAACCCAAGTGAACAATCAGAATTAAATAAGTATCTTGCGTATATTCATGCAGGCTCTCTAGATGTTAAAAATATAATTGTTGATACGCACTATCAACAAGACAAGATGTTCCACTTCGATATTGTTGATACAGGTACTCAATGTGGAGTCATTGATGGAACTCCTGGTCTGGGTGCTTATACTTTTGCCACCTGTCCTTTTTTTGAAAGTGGGAATAGCCCTAAAATTGAAGCAGTAACTTCTGGGCCAACAAATGGAATGTATGAAGTAACATTTTTAAATACACAAAACATATATGCAAAAAGAGTAGATGATGAAAGAGGATATGATAACTCACTCAATTACCATGATGCCGATACGACTGGAACTACGACTAATCTTACCACTAGAGATGCAAATGGAAATATTGTTTTAAGATTAAGTCCAGGTGAAGGATACACTGTTTATTTTTACGTCATGGGAGGAGCTTGTGATGGTTCACTTTATGATAGTACAAGAAGTTCTACGAATTCTCAAATTCCTAACCCTTATAAAGACGCACCAATCTGTACAAACTATAAATCTTCAACAAATCTTACTGGATTAGTGGCAACTGGAAAAAAAGAAGATTTGGTTCCAGAGTGCTATTCTGATTATATTAACGCTGAAATCGTGACAGAGGCAAGCATTCGCGAAAAAATTAACCACGCAACAGAGGTAAATGAAATATTTTCAAATCTATCCTCTTCCTCACCAACAATGAAACCATTACAATGTTTGTTTGATACTAGCCAAAACTATGCGGATTCTAGTAAAGATAGCGGATATACATACACGTCCATTTTGCCAGGGACAGAAAATAATCGTTTTTGGGTTGCCCAATGCACTGAAAGATTGGTGATTAACTATGATGAGCCAAAAGATGTATCAAAAGCAGGACTTGGTTTTGGATATAATGTATCCGTAAAAATCGAACGAACCTGTACGCCGGTACAAATTCAAGACCCAGAGACGATGGATCCACCTGCACGATGCCAATATAGCGTTAGTTGTTGGGGAGGAGTCGATAATCATGAGGGATCTTTGACAGCCGGACCAAATGATGATTTTGAAGATTGTATTATGGCTTGTGACGGCGGGCAATATACACAAGCTTGTTCTAAGCAATGCTTAAGTAGTGTTTATTATGAAAATGATGCTAAGCTATCCACTCAAACTTATTTCAATACACCGATTTTAGGAACTCCGCTGGCACAATTTCAATCAATCAAAGAAGATGTGGTTGGTGAAAATGCTGCAGTAACAAGGATTGATCCAAATACGGGCAATCCGGTTCAAGTACTATATCCTTTCGGGACACCACACTATGTAGATGCTAAAATGTGGGGATATAAAGCTAGTTCGGCATGTACTAGTGGTCAAATCTCACCTTGGAAACTATATAGCGATCGTATTGATGAACCTGTTTCTAGTTGTTATATTACAGATAATAATGGTGGGATTGCAGATAGTTCAACAAATACTGCGGACACCGGTCAATATTATTGGGCTAACGGTGGAGCACGTTGCATATTCCAAGGCTACGGCGGAGGAATCGATCCAGCAACAGGTCAACCGGATGGTAATAGAGCTGCCCTATGTTTTACTGAACATAATGTTGCGTTTGGTTTTTCAAGTAGATGTAACAGCAGTACCAATCCGGCAGTTTGTTATGAAATTTTTACTAATGAAAGACTAGATGAAAATGGAGAGCGTTTAGGACTATGTGCCGAAGATCCGGAAGCATATATTGAACAAATGAGACAACAGGCTGCGAAAGAAAAAGCCGCGGTAGAAGCCGCTATTCGATCATTCCCAAGTGATATCAATACAACGGAAAAAATCGA
>CANTWQ010000015.1 GCA_947853365.1 uncultured Bacilli bacterium | reverse complement strand
TATACAATATTGGCTTGGTCCCTCATAAAGAAATGATTTGGACTCGGGTCAGTCATGGAATGGTCTTGGGATCTGATAATCAAAAAATGAGTAAATCAAAGGGTAATGTCATCAATCCTGATGATATTGTAAAAGAGTATGGTGCTGATACGCTTCGAATCTATGAGATGTTCATGGGAGATTATGAACAAGATGTTCCATGGAGTACGGATTCTTTGAAAGGATGTAAGCGTTTCCTAGATAAAGTGATACGGCTAAAAAATAAAGTGATTGATGGCGATGTTTATTCCAAAGCGTTAGAGTCTTTGATTCATAAAAGTATTAAAAAGGTCCAAACGGATCTTTCGACCATGGGCTATAATACGGCGGTTTCGACGCTTATGATTTTAACGAATCAAATGGATAGTCAAGAGACCATTACCAAAGCAGATTATCATGTTTTATTGCAACTTTTAAATCCTATTGCCCCACATATCACGGAAGAGTTAAACGAAGAAATTGGCTATTCTCCACTTTGTGAAGATCGTTGGCCGCAATATGATGAAGCAAAAACGATCGATCAAGAAAAGGAAATTGGTGTTCAAGTCAATGGTAAATTACGTGGAACGATTCTTGTTCGAATCGATGAGGATGAGGAAAGTATTACGAACAAGGCTAAGGCTTGTAGTAATGTGCAAAAGCATCTGGAAGGAAAAGAAATCGTCAAAGTGATCGTCATTCCTGGCCGTGTGGTCAATCTTGTTGTTCGTTCATGAAACGTCTGTTTTTTCTTTCCTTTTTGTTACTTTTTTGTATTGGGTGTGGGAAAATTGATCCTAAGCTCCGATTTTATGAAGAAACTGTCAAAAAGTTAAACGAAACGAACAGTTTTCTAGAAATAGAAAATGCCTCTTTGCAAGTTCAAGTGGATCGTATTTCGGATTATGAGTTGTTGTATCGCCTTACCTTAGATCAAGTGCAAGAAGAAATGAACGAGGTTACTTTGTTGGTCATTCATAACCAAGAAACGGAAGATGTGTTTCCATCGATTGGTATTTTTGACGAAAAAGTATCGATTTCTCCCAATATGGGTTCGAAAGGAATTATTTTGTTGGGATATATTCCTTATAGGGGGGATATTACGTCTTTTCATGCAACCTTTTTGGTTTATTTATCGTATTATGATATGCAGGATCAATTTCATGAAGGATGTTATCAGTTACAAATTTAAACAAAATACACCAGAAACATGGTGTATTCTTTGTTTGGTGATGTTATGAAAGTAAAAGTTTTTGATGAATCTCATGAAAAGGATTTGGAGGCGTCTATTAACGACTTTTTAGAAGATAATGAGGATATTGAAATTGTGCAAATACAGTTTTCTAATGCTTGTTCTATTTTTGGAGAAGAGCAAATATTTTGTTTTTCTGCCCTTATTTTATATCGAAAGAAATAATAGTGGTTTACATTTTTCCTTGTTTGTGGTATGATAAGCCTACTTTGGGAGGGATTGTGGTGAAAATCAATTTATCTTTTATACCGGAAAATTTACGGTTGTTATCTGTTATTTATGATATTTTAAATTATGAAGTTGCATCATATACACTGCATCAGGACGAGAACCAATACCATCTCTTTGGAGCTTCGTGTTATGACTATATTGATCTTTTTTCACTGCCGGAAGAAAATGCCATTCTTATTATAAAAAGAGTCTTCGGTGATGTTTCTCTTGCTTCTTGTCTACGGCTTATGAGTGATCAAGAAAATCTTTATTTGACATATCAAACTTTAAAAAGAGAGAACGAACTTTATTCGTATAAGAAAAATGATATGATTATTCGTTGCTGTTCTCTTGGAAAGTTAGATCAAATGGTGGAATATCATTATGAAGAAGGAGAATATCAATGTCATCATTTTGCTAGCTTATTGGGACAAGATGATCTTTATTTAGGCGTTTTACAATTTTCCAAGTTACAAGATCTTGGAGCATTACAGCCATTACGAAGACAAGATGCCATGGCTTCCTACGATGAATTGGATCATATGTTTACGATTACTTCTTTGACAGATGGTATGGAAATTTTTGTAAGAGAAGAACGGATCGATATCAATCAGGTGAGAGATATCGCAAAACAGCATGAAACGATTTATGAAGAAGATACGAAAGTATATCAGAAAGAAACATGTTAAGTTGTTTCTTTTTTTGTGATAAATTTGCGCGATTTTTCTTTTTGTGATATCCTTTTGGTAGGAGGGTAGTATGAAGCAGTTATCTTCTCTTTTTGTTCATATCAAGATCAAACCGTTTCTATTGGTTCTTATTGGATTGCTGTTATTGGCCTATTTGTTACCGATGCCTTATTTGGGTTATTTTTGCCTTTTTCTTCTTTTGCTCTTTTCTTTTTTTTCTTTTGCAACTTTGGGAATTCCTTTTGGTCTTAGTAAATATTTTCGGGAGATCCATATTTCTAAAAAACATCAGGAAGAAAAATATCTTTATTTTAGTAGTCGGAAACTGTTATGGCGGGTAGGAATTGTTATTTTTTTTCTTCTGTTTCTATCTTCGTTTGTGCTTGGTCCTTTTTTTGAAATGCACTTTGGTCTTGGAAGAGAGGATGCTAATTGGATGTTACGTATTTTGGCTCTTTGTTTTTTGCTTTTTCCGCTTCTTATTCCGGATATTTGTTATTTGTATGGAAAGCGTCAAAAGAAAATATTAGGGTCATCTTTTTTCTTATCTGTTATTCCTGTTTTTTCCTCTTTCTTATTGCTTCGCTTATTTCCCACATCTTTTCCTTGGCCTTTTTTGCTAGTTCCCTTTTCTTTTTTTATCTTTTGGGTGTTACTTCGTGTTCGTTCTCTTTCTTTTCTACCTCGGCTTGGTAAAAATGAGATTCCTATTTTAAAAAAACAACAGTTGACAATTACTCGAAAAATTTTGACCGTTTCTTTTCTTCCTTTGCTTCTTTCTGTTTTTCTGTCTTTCTTATTTCTTGTTTCCTTTTTTATGTTTTCTTCTCTTTTATATTCTTTTTCTTATTCTTCTTCTGACATTCTTTCCTTTTTTACTGGGGAAGTGTTGTCTTGTTGTGTGTTTGGTGGGCTCTTTTTTATGGTGTATCCAAAACTTTCGTTCGGATTTCGTAAATTGCATTATTATATCAGGGAAAAAGATTTCAATTCTACGAAAAAGCAAATTTATGAATTATTACTTACTTGTTTGTTCTATATTGTACCCTTTTATTTTTTATGTTTATTGTTGGCTAAGGGAATTTTGCAAGTCGTTTTTTTAACTTCTAGTCCGTTCTTTTTGTTTTCTTTTCGGATGCATGCGATTCTTGGATGTTGTTTCGTTTTCTTGCTTCTTTTAATGGAATTTCTTCTTGCTTCTGTTTCAAAACGTTTTTTTGTCTGGGCTATCATCGGTGCTTTTGCCTTTGATTTCTTTTTCATGCATAGTTCTATTTATGGTTTTTATAAAATGGGAATGCCTGTTTATTATGGATTATTGTTTTCAGAAGTCATCATGTATTTGGTACTTATTTTCCTGTTTGCTTATTTGCTTGCTCGTCAAAAATTGTTTTCTTTTGAACCTTTTTTAGAGCAAGTAATTTCGTTTGTTTTTGGATTACTTGTCTTATGGCTTCTTCTTACTTTATTTCAGTGGATTTTTCCTTTTTCTACTACGTGGATCGTCAATTTATTGCTATTACTTTGTGGCTTTGTTCTTGGCTTTGGATGGTGGTGCCTTTTTTTACAAGCAAAGGAAAAATAGATTTCACGGAACGAAATATGTATTTTTTCATATTTTATATTAGGTGATGTTATCGTGAATTTAATTGGTTATCGAGGCGAGGAAGCTTTAAAAACGTTTTTAGGGGAACTTGATCAAAAGGATTATTTGGATGGGTTGTTTCTCAATGTTGCCATGACGAAGGATGGTGTATTGGTTGTAACCTCGGGAGAAAATTATCCCAATCATGTGATTGATTTACAAAATCAGAATTTATCAGAAATGCCATCAGAGTCTGTTGTTCCTTTAGAGGAGGCTTTGCGGTTGTTGGGAAATACCCAGAAGTTGATTTTTCTTCATTTGATGGCAGTTTATCGTCCTTATAGTGATATAGATTTGAATGAAATTATCCGTTTGAATGAAGTATATTTGGCAGAAGTGGAAAGAATGGTTACCATGTATCCCGTTTTGTATTTATACTTATGTAGTATGAATCATTATTTTCTACGAGTATTAAAAGAAAAACAAGGCAATTATTCGGTGGGTGTCATTATGGAAGAGGGAAACTTAAATTTTATTGATGTTGACTTTTATATTACGGGTGCTTCCATGGTAAATCCTTCTATTTTTCAAATGCTATTATCCAATCAAAAGGAAATCTATGTGAGTTTAAATCGTTGCCAAGAGATGGCTAATTTGATGGAGTATTATGGAATGGATGTTTTTTCTCGCGCAGATCCATTGTTTTCTAAACTCAGTTATATTAGCTATTATCCTGAGATATTATCGCAACTGATCTATCCTTGTGCTACTACGACGGAAAATTAAAAATTACAATTTTATTTATTTATGACCATAGGTCTTTTTTTCGGAGTTTCCAAGGGGCATTTTTCATGGTATACTTATACTATTGAAAGAAGGTGTCGTACTTGAAGAAAAAAAGGCGATTTACAAAAAATACTTTTATTCAGGGCGCTTTTGTTGCGACTTTAGGAATCGTCATTAGTAAAATAATGGGTATGATTTATGTCATTCCTTTTCATGCTATGATTGGAGAGCAAGGTGGGGCTTTATATGGATATGCTTATAACATTTACTCGATTTTCTTAAGTATTTCAACGGCAGGAATTCCTCTTGCTATTAGTTCGATTACGAGCGAATATAATACGTTAGGTTATTATAATGCCAAAGAGCGTGTCTTTCGGATTGCTAGGAAATATTTGAGTATTGTCGGTATTGCCTGTTTTTTGGTTTTGTTTCTTTTTGCCAAAGAAATTGCTTATTTGATTATTGGTAATATTCAAGGTGGAAATACCATTGAAGATATCACGTTAGTGATACGTGTGATTTCCTTTTCCGTATTGGTAGTGCCAATGCTCAGTGTCTATCGAGGATATTTACAAGGGCATCGTTATATTACTCCAACTTCGGTGAGCCAAGTATTAGAACAATTGATACGTGTTAGTATTATTATTGTTGGATCGTACCTTGTCATCTATATTTTTGATTTGCCGATTAAATTTGCTGTTTCTGCGGCTTTGTTTGGAGCAACTCTCGGTTCTGTTTTTTCGTTAATTTATTTGATTTATACGAGACGGAAACATAAAAAAGAGTTCAAGATTGAAGCGGTAGCGGATATGAGTGCAGAAGAGATAAAAATTACAGATCGAATGATTTTAAAACAGATTTTACTCTGCGCATTTCCTTTTGTTTTTTGTGATGTGTGCAAATCATTGTATAATTCTGTCGATACTTTCTTTGTTGTGAAAACTTTAGTACAACTGGGTTATTCTGTGACCGATGCGGAAACGGTCATGGGTGTTATTTCTACTTGGGGTAATAAACTTAATATGATTGTGATTGCCATAGGGACAGGCTTTTCGGTTAGTATGATTCCTAATCTTGCTGCAAGTCTTACGAAACATGACCATAAAGATGCGGAAAAGAAGATCAATTTGTCTTATCAGTCACTTGCCTTTTTGACGATTCCGATGACTTTAGGTCTCAGTTTCTTAAGTGTACCGGTATGGAATATCTTTTATGGCAGTGATTTTTATGGTCCAATTGTTTTCCGCTTTTCGATCATGGTTGCCATTGTTACAGTTCTCTTAAGTTCGACGACGGTAGTTGCTTTGTCATTAAAGGAGTATAAGATGTTATTTGTTGCTTGTATTGCCGGGCTTTTATTCAATGCGATTTTTGATGTTCCTTTTATGTATTTATTGGACAAGTTTACGTATGCTTTTTATGGAGCAACATTAGCTACTTGTCTTGGCCATTTATTAACGATTGGAATGGTTTTGTTCTATGTGAAGAAAAAATATGGTTTTCATTTTAAAGAAACTTTCCATACGTTTTTATGGTCGTTATTCTATACGATTTTGATGTTATTGGGCTTAAGTATTCTTAGTATCTTTGTACCATTAAATGTGATTGGTCGCGTGACATCATTTGCGATCGTTGTACTTTATGCGTTACTTGGTGGAATTTTCTATCTATTTATTACCTATAAAACTGGTTTGGTGGCACGTATCTTTGGAGAAGATGCATTAGATAAAGTGAAAAATAAAGTAAAGAAGGTGTTTCGATGGAATTCTTAGAATTAACCCGTGAAGAGTTTCAGAAATTTTCGGAAAAGCATCCATTAGAAAGTTTTTTTCAAACGGTGGGAAATGCGGATTTAAGAGCAAGTTATGGTGCGAAAATTCATTATCTGGGCGTCAAGGATGATAATCATATTTTGGCGGCGGGCATGTTTACCGAGAATCCTTGTATGTTTGGTCAAACAAGGCTTTATGCTCCGGAAGGAATTTTAGCAGATTATCATAATGTCGAAGTATTATCTTTTTTTACCAAGCATTTAAAAAAATATGCTAGAAAATGCAATGCAATGTTTGTGCGTATGGATCCCAATGTTGTTTATCAGCCACGGAATGCCAATGGGGAAATCATCCCGGGAAGTAAACCTGAAACGGAAGTAGTAAAAACTTTAAAAAAACTAGGATATCATCATTTTGGTTTTACTCGTGATTACCGTTTTTCACAATCTCGTTGGAATTTTCGGATTCATTTAGATATTGATTATGATACTTTAAAGACAAGATTTTCTAAAAGTACACGTAAGAATATTGAAAATATGTATGAAAAAGGGGTTCGTGTACGACGTAGTCATGACGAGAAAGATATTGAAATCGCAACGGAGATGTTTCAAAAGACAGCGGATCGAAAACATTTTGATTTGCATCGTGATAGTGAATATTATAAACGCATGCAAAAGTATTTTCGCGATAAAGTATTGTTTTATATTGCCTATGTCGATACGGATATCTACTTATCTTATACGAAAAAGGAATTAGAAAAAGCTAAGGATAGTCAACAAATCATTTTAGATAAGATGAAGAAGGATATGGTGGGAAAGAAGTTAACGACCCAATTAGAAAATAGTAAAAAGAAGATCTTACGATTTGAGGAAGAAGTGGAAGAAGCTGAGCGAATGAAAGCGCAATATCCAAAGGGAGTCGATGTTGGAGCTTTGGTTTCTGTGCAATCTGGAAAAGAATATATTACGTTAACCAGTGGTATTTTAACAGAGTATAAAAAATTTATGCCTAAGTATGTTATGTATAATGAGCATATTCTAGATGCGTATCAATGGGGCTTTTCTTATGTCAATTTCTTTGGCATTTCTGGATATTTTACGCCAGGTAGTCTTCTTTATGGCGTTTATGAGTTTAAACGTGGCTTTTCTGGTGAGGTTGAGGAGTTGGTTGGAGAATTTAATTTAAAAGTGTCGAATACTTATTATATTTATCGGATCTTACGTCGCCTTAAAATTTGGTGGCGTATCATAAAAAAATATTAGGTGAGAAGGTGAAACAATGGAATTAACCGAATTATCACAAGATCAATTTACTGCTTTTTTTGAAACGCATCCACAAAGTACCTTTTTACAGTCGCCTTGTTGGGGAGATTTGAAACATAAAAATGGTTGGGATGTTACTTATCTTGGATTTGTTTCGAAGAACCAAGTCATTGCGGGATGTATGTTATTATCAAAAACAACACCGATTCATAGGAAAATGTTTTATGCTCCACGTGGTTTTTTATTAGACTACGAAGATTTTAACTTGGTGCGTGATTTTACACAAGCAATGTATCGATATGTCAAAAAAGAAAAAGGAATTTTCTTTAAAATAGATCCTTATATTCTTTATCATACGCGCGATCGTGATGGGCATATTGTCGAAGGTGGTGTGGATCATTCCAATCTTGTTTCCTATTTGTGTTCTCTTGGATACCAGAAGCAAGCTTATAAGATTCATCAACAGACGTTACAGGCCAAATGGATGTATACTCTTACTTTGGAAGGCAAAACATTAGACCAGGTATTATCGGAAATGGATGCCAAAACAAGACAAATGATTCATAAAAATGAAAAAAACGGTGTTATCGTTCGAGATGGTACGAGAGAGGATATTTCACTTTTTACAGATATTATGAATGAAACCTCATCGCGTCGTGAATTTTTACCGCGTTCTTATCAATATTACTTGAATATGTATGATGCGTTTCAACCGGAAGGTAAGTTTGTTTTAAAAATTGCTGAAATTCATCCGAAGGAGCAACTAAAAGTCTTTACCGAAGAGAAAGAGAAATTGTTGCAAGAAAAAGATGAAAAACAAAAACAGCATGATGCTGGCACTTTAAAGATGAAAGAGGAAAAATATCAAAAACGGATGAAAGAATTAGAAAATCAACTGATGAGGCTCGAAGAAAAAATACATAAAATGCAAGATATTTATGAAAAACACGGTGAGGTAGTTCCGATCGGTGCAATTAACTATATGCTTTATGGTGGAGAAGTGCTTTCGTTTTATGGAGGAGCCTATCAAGAATTTTTGTCATTTCAACCATTTTATAGTATCCATTATGAAATGATTCGTTATGCAGTCACCCATGGTTATCATACTTATAATTTTTATAGTATTCATGGTGATTTATCGCCAGAGGATCCAATGTATGGTGTATATCAATTCAAGCGTGGTTTTGGTGGACAGGTCGTTGAACTGATTGGTGAATTTGATTATCCAGTTGCAAAGTTCTGGTACTTTGTTTATAAAGTCAGTTATTATGTTGTTCATAAATTAAAGCGAATCAAATTTATTTTTCATAAATAAAAGGAAGCCTTTAGGCCTCTTTTTTGTTTAGATTTTGATATTCTTTGGTTTGTTGATGGTATTGCTCTGTGATTTTTTGACATTCTGCTTTTTCTAGTTGGTACCATCCAAAGCGAAACATCAACTCATAAGTTTCTCTTTGTAATCCGCTTATATTGCTAAATGTTTGAAAATACATGTCATAAAGAACTTCATTACTGGCTTCTGTTAAAGCTACGGCGTAATTTTTGACCATTGCCTTTAATTCTGATAAGAGATTGCGGATATGATCTTTATCGTTTTTTTTGATACCGGCCATTGTTTCCACCATTGGATTTTGGATTTTATTGTTGTTCATTGTGACCTCCTAGAATGTTTAATACTTGTTGCATATTATTTTGAAATAGACTACTTGCTTTTTGTAATAGTTGTTTGATTTCTGTGCTTTGCACTTCATTGATACAATTCATACAATTTTTATAAGCACCGTAATTCCATTCGAACATGTCTTTTAGATAGTCTAAATCCTTTCCGGTAATGATATTTGGTACTGCTTGATATGTTTGATTCATCATTCTCTCCTTTCGCTATTATCTTGGTAATCGCCAGAGGATTTTAAACAATTATTTTTCTTTCTTATTTTTTTCTTCGTACCAAGAGACAAGTTCTTCGTTATAATCTTTGATGGTTCCACTCGGTAAGATGAGCATTCGTTTGATTCCAAGATTTTTTACGAATGCGGTATTATGAGATACTAGAAGGATGGTGCCAGGAAAAGTTTTTAAATTGTTGGCAATGATTTCTTGTGTATCTTTGTCTAAGTGGTTGGTTGGTTCATCTAGGATTAACAAGTTGGCGTTTTGTAAAGTGATTTTGGCAAGAGATAGCCTTGCTCTTTCTCCTGGAGATAACACTTTTACTTTTTTATAAAGATCATCTTCATAGAACAGAAACTTCCCAAGTACCGCTTTTTCTTGGCGACTGGTCAGAGAAAATTCTTGTATACTTTCTAATACTGTATCATCGATATTTAAGTTTTCTTGTTCTTGGGCATAATAGGCAATATCCGTCTTAGGACCAATGGTAATGGTTCCTTGGTCTGGTGAAAGAAGGCCAACGATCAGTTTTAATAGTGTACTTTTTCCTACGCCGTTTTCACCGACAATCAAGAATTTTTCTTGTCGTGGTATTTGTAAATTGATGTTGTATAATAGGTATTTTTTGGCATTTTTATCATATTTAAAACATACATTTTCCAGTTTGAGCGGATATTTGGTGCTTTCGCGGCCTTGGTGCAGTTGGATCGATGCCTTTTTTTGTTTTTGGGTAGTGGTTACCATGACTTCTTCTAAACGAGCCAGTTTCTTTTGGCGGTCTTTGGCAATATTGGCTTTTTTTTCATTGCCACGGATATAACGGGCAATGATTTCCTCTAATTTTTGTTTTTCTTTTTGTTGCTTGATACTTAATTTTTCTAATCGTTCTTCTCTTTCTTTTACTAATTTTTCCATTTTTTCATAGTTGCCATGAAAAAGTTCCATTTTGTGCGTGCATTTATCTAGGTAAATTGTTTTGGTGGTAATTTCATTTAAAAAAGGAATATCGTGAGAAATGAGGTAGATCGTTCCGCGATAGTTTTTTAGATACTCTGTAACAAAGCCTTTGGTGGTGTGATCGAGATGGTTGGTTGGCTCGTCAAGTAACAGCAAATCTGGTTTTGAATAGAGAAGTCTGGCGAATGCTACTTTTGATTTTTGACCTCCCGAAAGGCTTTTGATTTTTTGATCTAATAAGTGGCTATCTATTTGCATGCCATCGATCAATTTTAACAGTTCACTTTCAGCTTGGTACGGTTCGTAAAAATCTAGTTCTGTTTGTAAGTTGCTGATTTTTGATAATAGCTTGTCTATTTCTTTGTTATCCTTTAATTCGACTGTTTTTTCATAAAGATTGGCAATTTCTTGTTCCAATTTTTGAATAGGGCGTCCTTTTAATAGATAATCGAAGACACTCATATCTTCGTTACTTAAAGAGTCATCGATTGTTTGAGGGAGATAGGAAATACGCATTTTCTTGGGAAAATAGATACTGCCGTGATCGGGTTCTAATTCTTTTAAAATAATTTTAAAGAAAGTTGTTTTCCCCGCGCCATTTACACCCGTGATGGCAATTTTTTCTTGATCAGGAATGGTTAATGTAATATCATCAAATATGGTTTCTAATCCGAACGTTAAACTTAAATTTTTGATTACCATAATATCCCTCGTTCCTTTGTTCTATTTTTTCGTTTTCTTTAGATATCATAGCATGTTATCGTGGGAATGGAAAGATGGTATTGATAAAGATGTGAATGTGGAGGGGATTCTTGCATCGATGATTAGAAGCATAAAAAGAAGAGTATTCTACAAATACCCTTTTTCTACATCATTTGATAACCAGAAGTATAGTTTTGATGATTGTAATCTCTTGGCATGATTTGCAAGTTTTCTAAACGGCTCACCCGTTCTTCTAATCGTTTTACTTGTCGTTCGAGGCGGGCTACTTTTGTTTCTAGATTACGATAGTTGTCGGGAAATGGTGGCATGCCTGGATGTTGTGGTGGAAATGGTGGCATCATTCCTGGGCCTGGATATCCATATTGATTTTGATTCATCTCTATCATCCTTTCAGTTTTAGTATATGCGATTGTTTCTTAGTTGCTCCACTTTCTTCTTGATCAATTCTTTGATATAATGTTGATGGTGGTGTTTATGCGACTTAGAAATGTAAAAAATAAAGAAGCTATCATTGCGGGAGCTTCTTTTTGTATCAGTGAACCGACTGTTTGGAAAGGAAAATGGCACACGTATTTTCAAAACGATCATCCCATTCATTTGGAAATTGGGATGGGAAAAGGTCAATTCTTGATTGCTATGGCTCAAGAAAATCCCAATATCAATTTTATTGGAATTGAACGATATGATAGTGTGATTGCAAGAGCCATTGAAAAGGTTCCTGAAAACCTTCCTAATTTGGTGATTTTAAGATGTAATGCCAATCTCGTGGATGAAATATTCGATCATGAAATTGCTTGTTTATATTTGAATTTTTCTGATCCTTGGCCGAAAAAACGGCATGCTTCTCGTCGTCTTACAAGTCCGTATTTTTTAGATAAGTATGATTCCATTTTTGAGATGATGCCACAAATTATTCAAAAGACAGATAATGCTCCGTTATTTTCTTATTCTCTGGTATCTTATAGCAACCATGGTTATATTTTAGATTATGTTTCCTTGGATTTGACGCACGATGAGGAGATTTTTTCTCCTATGACAGAATTCGAAGAGAAATTTACGCGTTTGGGCTACCCAATTTACTACGTTGTTGTCAGTAAAAAAAGTGTCAATGTATAGAAAAAGTTTCTCTTCATCTTTTCTTTTTGATATAATATTTAATAGAGTAGGTGAATTATGAAAAAAGTCATTTGTTTACTACTTATCCTGCTTTTATCAACAGGATGTACTTCATTGGTATCTTTGAATGGAGAATCTTTAGATTCGATTCTCGATACGATGTACAATCAAGAAAATACGGTTACTAACGTAGCCATGGAAGGATATCGTTACTATTTACCTAAGGGATTGCAACGAATTGCATCCAACCAATATAATTCGATTTTATTCGACCAAAAAAATTATTATTATCTTTATGTCGATGCTGTCAGTTACTATCATAAAGTAGAAAATATTTATGAAGTAAATCCGAATGCCTATTTTTCGAAAAGACTTTCTTATCATGGAAATGAGGGCTATGTGGAAATTACACCACGTGGGGATGGTTACTTTATCGAAGCAATGTATCAATATGCGAAGATGGAATCTTTAGTAAAAGAAGAGGATATTGAGAATAGCTTAATTTATATTGCGTCTGTTTTAACGAGCATTGAGTTTAATGATCATGTGTTGGATACTTTGATTGGGGATAATATTTTAAATTATCAAGAAGAGAGTTTGGATATTTTCGTACCTGCCCGAGAAGAAAGTGAATTCCTAGAATATGTGGAAGAATATGGTACTTATCAAGATCTGAACGGCGAACTTCCGGATCCCGATCAAATCCCCATGGAAGAGGAAATCAAATAGGAGGAGAACTTATGGGACTATTAGATAAATTAAAAAATGTTTTCTTTGAAGAAGAATATGTAGAAGTAGAAGAAGAGGCACCAAAAGAGCCAAAAGTGACTCGTAAAAAGGAAGAAAATGTTGCTCCAAAGCAGACCGTGGCTAGAAGAATCGATGTTTCTTCTGTTGCTAAGCGCAGAGAAAAAGAGGTAGAAGAAGTACCTGTCTTGGAAGAAAAGGAAGAATCGCGTACTGAGATTTTAACGGATAAAGAATTGTTAAAACCAGATAGTTCTTTCCATATGTTTGAAGATGAAGATTTTGCTTATGATATGCCACATCAAGAATCTCCACAGCCGGTGAAAAAAGAAGAACCTTCTCCTAAAATAGAAACATTGGTATCATCGAGTGAAACACATCGCGTTCCTTATGGGGGAGCCTATTCGACAGATTATAGTACAATCTATCATAAAGCTGCACCCAAAAGTGAGGAAAAGACTTTTCATCCAACCCCAATTATTTCTCCTATCTATGGTATTTTAGATAAAAATTATAAAAAAGATGATATTGTTGAAAAAAATGCTAAAAATAAAAATGCATCTAGTTATGCCAAAAAAATCGATTTAGATGAGGTCCGTAAAAAAGCTTATGGTGAACTTTCGAATGATTTAGGCCTTACTGGAGAAGATCCGATTTCAGAGACGAATACCAAAGAAGAAGAACCAATGGAACTAGAAGATAATTTACTTTACGATTTACGAGATACGGATCAAACACCAGTCGTAGATAAAGTAACCATTGCTGATGCTGAAGAATATTTTCAAGATCTTGGGTTAGAATATAATGTAGATTATAAAGATCGTGAGAAAGAGCGTTCTACAGGGAAACGGGTTGCTAGAAGAAGTACAACGGATTTAAAGGAAACGCATTCTCCGGTCAAAAAGGAAGTGAGAGAAGAATCTAAAAATGATACAGAATTAGAGGACAATCTATTTGATCTGATTGATTCTATGTATGAAGAAAAGGAGTAGGCTATGGAACTATTAAATGAACTATTACCCATATTACTTTACATCTTAGGAATTGTATTACTGATTGTACTGATTGTATTATCATGGAAACTGATTCAGACTGTGGATCGTTGTAATCTATTATTAGATGATATTGAAAAAAAATCGTCATCATTGAATGGTATTTTTCATATCATAGATACGGTGACCGATGCCGTGAGTGGTGTTACTTATCATTTAGTAGATACGATTACATCGGCAATCAGTCATTTGTTTCAAAAAAGAGAAAAAGAAAAGGAGGATCTGTCATGGGAAACGACGGAAAAAAAGTAGTAAAGAAAAGTGGCATAGGTAAATTTGTTTTAGGAGCGGCAGTCGGGGCAGGACTTGGTGTTTTGTTTGCCCCTCGCAAAGGTAGTGAAACAAGAAAACTATTAAAAGAAAAAATGGACGACTTGGTTCATAAAGCACAAGAAATCGATCTTGCTGATGTGAAATTAGCGATCGAAGAAAAAATTGAGGAAATTAAATATGAATTATCTGATTTGGACAAGGAAAAAGTGTTAGATATCGCGAAAGAAAAAGCCAATCAAATCAAAGAAAAAACCGAAGAGCTTGTGACTTATGCTAAAGATAAAGCAACTCCTGTATTGCAAGATGCCGCGGAAGAAGTGAGAAAACAGGCTGTAAAAGTGGTGAAAGAAGTACTTGCCAAACTTGAGAAAAAAGACAAATAATACTCCCTCTCGTCAGGGAGTTTTTCTTTGACAAGTAGAAAAATAACCGATATAATAATGAAGAATATTGGAGAGATCAGTATGCGTTTTGTAGAGCAAGTGGAAAAAGAAATTTATCAGAATTTTTGGAAAAAAATAAACGGCGATTTTATGCAAACGTATGAATGGGGACAGTTTCAAATTGTAGGAAGAGGTCAGATTCCCCATTATGTAGGTATGGAAGATGAAAATGGCAATCTTTTATGTGCAACGTTGCTATTAGAAAGAAGAGGGCCTTTTGGTTATTCCTATTTTTATGCTCCACGTGGATATCTTATCGATTTTCAAAATGTGGAATTGTTAAAACAATTTACGGTCTTCTTGAAACAATTTTTAAAAAAACATAAAGGAATTTACTTGAAAGTCGATCCGGATATTACTTATCAAGTTTTAAATAACAATGGCGAAGTCGAAACAGAAAATCTAATGGCCAAGCATCTTTATCAGACTATGTTAGATATTGGTTATCATCATACTGGTTTTAATTTATATTTTGATCATAATCAACCACGTTATACTTTCCGTATTTCTTATCAACAATCTTTAGAGGAAATCGAAAAAAAGATTCATAAGTCGATTATGAAAAAGGTACGAAAAACCAATCAATATCATATGATTTTTCGAGAAAGCAATGATATTGATACCTTTTATCAATTGATTCAAAAAGTCAGTGAAAAAGATGATTTTTCGGCCTATTCGCTTTCTTATTATCAAAACTTTTATCGATATATGGTAGAAGCGGGGCATGCTAAAATCTTTGAATTAGTGATCAATCCACAAGCGTTATATCAAGAAAGACAAGAGGAATTAGAAAAATTAACATCTTCTTTGGAACAAAAGCAAGTAAAAGAAAATGATATTTCAAATGTAGAAACCCAGGTGACACGTTTAAAAAAAGAAATTGCTTTGTTGGAAGATGTGAAAACAAAAGAAGAATTGGTTATCTGTTCACAAGTTTGTGCGTGTAATCAAACAAGGCTTTGGACTCTATATATTGGTAATGATACCATTGGTCGGGAATTTTATGCAGTGAATCGGATGTATTATGAAGTGATTTGTTATGGAAAAGAGCATGGCTTTTTAGATCTTGATCTTTTTGGTACAGTTGGCGATATCCATACCACACTACATAATTATGCAGGGATTCATCAATTTAAACAGAATTTTGGAGGATCTTACATTGCTTTGATTGGTGAATTTGATCTTGTGATGAAGCCGTTTTGTTACAAAGTATTGCCAAAGATTTTAAAACTATATCGCAAATTAAAGAAAAAATTGTAAAAGAGATAGCAATAACTCCAAAAAAGCATGTTATTTATTGATTTTTTTGGAGTTATAGTGTATATTGGTCATAGGTGATATAAAATGGAACGAAAGGCAATGAGTGATTTAATTGATTGGAAAAATAGCAAAAATAGAAAACCATTATTACTTTATGGTGCTAGACAAGTCGGGAAAACTTATCTTGTGAAAGAATTTGGAAAACGTTATTTTAAAGATGTAATTTATGTCAATTTTGAGACAAATGATATGGTGGGAAAACTCATCAATGAAAATATTACGCCAGCATTTATTATTAAAAATTTAGAAGTTTTATTCGGTAGAGTAATCGATAAAGAAAATACATTGATCTTTTTTGATGAAATTCAAAGAAATACTAGAGCCTTAACTTCATTGAAGTATTTTTGCGAAGATGCTCCTGAATATTATATCATAGGAGCGGGTAGTTTGCTTGGCGTACACGTCAATAAAAAAGAATATTCATTTCCTGTTGGTAAAGTAGATTTTTTGACGATTTATCCTTTATCATTTGAGGAGTTTTTAATCAATACAAATAATAGTTTGCTTGTGGATCATATACGTACGTGTTATCGCTCGAATCAAGCAATGCCGGATTCGATTCATCATAAAGCATTAGAGTTATATTATGACTATTTATCCATCGGTGGTATGCCAGAAGTTGTAGATGAATTTATCCGTACCAATTCTATTGTGAGTGCCATCGATTATCAAACGTCTATTTTAGAAGCTTATCGAAATGACATTACCAAATATAGTGAAGCATCTTCAGCACCCAAAATTATTGCAACGTTTGATTCTATTCCTGTTCAACTTGCAAAGGATAATAAGAAATTCCAATATAAATTGGTGCAAAAAGGTGGAACTAGTACTATTTTTGGAGATTCGATCGATTGGCTTGTAAATGCTGGTATTGTAAATAAGTGTGTAAAAACGAAAATAGGTATTCCTTTAAAAATGTATGAAGAATTAGACTCTTTTAAACTTTATATGAACGATGTCGGTTTGTTAACGAAATTAAGCGAATTTCCTGTTTATTTTATTAAAAATAGAGAGGCTGTAAACGAGACAATGTTAGGTATGCTTACTGAAAATTATGTTGCAAGTTCTTTAAAATATAATTCTTTTCATTTAAATTACTGGAAAAATGATTATGATAGCAAAGTGGATTTCATTCTGCAATCTGAACGTGGTTTGATTATTCCAGTAGAAGTAAAGACAAGTACTCATATCAAGTCGAGAAGTTTAGAGAATTATAGAAAAGAATTTCAACCAAAATATGTGGTTCGTTTGTCGACGAGAAACTTTGGTTTTAAAAATCAGATGAAATCTGTACCATTATATGCAGTATTTTGTATCACCAAACAGTCTTTAGATGAAGAGATCGGTACGAAATAAAAAGATTATTTTCTGTTTGCAAGTGATATTGGAGTTGTCTTTTCTTATGATGCTTGGTAAAAGAGTATTGTACAAACGATAATAAATATGTTATAGTAATAATGATTGATGTCGATGGATGAATTAGTAGTTTTTCTAAAGGGAACGAGAGACTTAGTGGTTGGTGAAAACTAAGCAGTTTAGAACAATGAATTACAACATTCGGAGTCAAACGGATTGC
>CANTWQ010000014.1 GCA_947853365.1 uncultured Bacilli bacterium | reverse complement strand
TGCGATGATATGCCCCACTTCGCCGGCTACCAACTCGTTTTTCTTTACTTCTTTTGGATTCATAATGGTCAGTTCGGTCACTTCATAAGTAGCTTCTGTTTCCATAAAACGAATGCGATCGCCTACTTTTAAATGTCCATTGACAATTCGAACGGCAATGACAACACCACGATAACTATCAAAGAAACTATCGAAAATAAGCGCTTGGAGCGGGGCTTTTTTCTCCCCTTTGGGAGCCGGAATACGCGTAATAATAGCATGTAGTAATTCCTGGATCCCAATGCCATTTTTGGCGCTGGCTAAAATAATTTCATCTTTTTGAAACCCTAATTGTTCGACAAGTTCTTTGGTTACTTTATCGACATCGGCATTGGGTAAATCAATTTTATTGATGACGGGAATGATTGTTAAATCGTGGGCAAGTGCCAAATAGAGATTGGCTAATGTTTGGGCTTCAATTCCTTGGGCAGCATCGACTACCAAGATTGCACCTTCACATGCTGCTAGACTCCTACTTACTTCATATGAGAAGTCAACATGCCCAGGTGTATCAATTAAATTCAGCAAATAGTTCTCCCCGTCTTCATGATAGGTAAGTGAAACGGCATTTAATTTGATCGTAATTCCCCGTTCTCGCTCAATATCCATGTTATCTAACATTTGATCGACCGCTTCACGTTTGGAAATAGCCCCCGTTGCTTCTAAAATACGATCAGCCAAGGTGCTTTTTCCATGGTCGATATGGGCAATAATAGAAAAGTTACGAATTTGTTCTTGATTCATAGCATCATCACTCCAAACTAGTAACATTATAACGCAAAACATTGGAAAACAAAAGAAAAAGAAGAAATTTCTCGCTTCTTTCTGCTTATCTTTTTATCCATTTTAATATTCTCTTTTTTGATTGGCTCTATTACATGGATTGGTACAAGTAAAGTCATGGAATCCACAACGCATCGTTTTCGTATATGGGCGAAAATCTTCGTTGGCATAGTGGTGAGATCGATCAAGAGCTTCCATATATTCATTCCGTGTATCTTCTGTTTGTCTCCATATTTCATATTGTGCTTCGGTACATTCTCTTTCTTTCATTTTTTCAATGAACGCTTCCATCGTACCACGTTCGTTTATTAAGACTTTCATCCCCATCGGATAAGATCTGCGTACTTCTTTTAAATCTTCAAACCATTCTAATGAAAGATCCCGATTGCTATAGTCCCTCATTTCGTTATGTAAAATATTCTTTAACAGTGGTGGTAGAAAATAACCATATTCATCGGTTTTTGGTAATTCCATCTGATAAGAAATTGTCCGGTGACGTTGGGCTTGGGCAAGTTCTGCAAATGATGCTGTATAAGTTGTCGAATAAGATCTTCCAAATTCATCACGAAACAAGGCCTTTTCGAGATTGTGTCCAAATAAACGGAAGTTTCTGCCTTTAAAATCTGTTAATAACCGGTCGTCCAGTAAATGTAATCTTTGACATTCTTCCTCAAAAGCATGAAAAGCAGTTATTAGAGCTTTGTCAAACGTGGTTCTGGTCATTCCTTGTTCATAGTTTCTCATCATCACGATTAAGCGATTTAATTGGACGAGTGGCAAAGTATGCACCATTTCCGTCGGGACAAAAACACTCAACATATATCTGGCATTTTCTTGGGCAATGGTTCTCATTTTACGTGCCGATAACTGCCCTTGATATTTATTTTCCAAAATATTTAAGAAGTGTTGATTCCATTTTTGATATAACCTTATTTCTTCTTCCGTTAATTCCGTATCTTCTTTTGGCATCGTATAACGCAAACTTCGTTCACTCGTACTGTATTGTCCTTCATTATTCAATACCATTTGGAACATTTTGGGAGCATTTTGAATGTATAAGGACGGCATGATATGTTCAAATACTGATTGATGTCCTGATGCGGCATTCCTATTTGCACGTTTCATTGCTGTCGCATCATCTTCCGCCAGAGATGCAAACAAACCATTTTCATTATAACAAATACCGGCAATTTTTCCAGACATCGTCATTGCCTTTTCGATATCGAAGGTGCCATCTTCCTTTAAAAAAGGGGTGTTTGGCAAGAGATATACTTTTAAATTATTTACTTTCATTTTACCACCTCAATTTTACTTTCACTTCTACCATAACATGCTTTTTTTAGAAAAAATAGTGACTATACAAAAATTGACAAAAAAAAGAAGCTCTCTACTTTTCAGCTTCCATCGCATTGGCCATGGCTTGAAACAAAGAATTCATGCCATTTTCCACCATTTGTCCGAGTTTGGTCGAAAGGGAAAGTGCCGCATCCGAAATCGCATTTTCATAATTTTTTTCGTTTAATTGTAAGTAATCTTCTAAATCTACTTGTTTTCCATTTTGAATATCTTCTTCAAACTGGGCAATTTGTTCGTTAGTTAATACCATTTTTTTGCGTTCTTCCGTTTCATAATATCCACTAGAAGCAGTAAAATACAGTCCAACAAACATCAAAAAGAACAGAAGAAACAGAAATGATCCTAGTTTTTGTCCTTTCATCTATCATCACCAATGACATCATACAATACTTCGGCGATGAGTTCTGTCGAAGCAAGTACTTCTTCGATCGTATTTTCATATCCACCCATTTCGATTAAGATAACACGTGGTGAAAAATCTTGATTATAGATTCCATTGACACCTTTTCCTTCTTTTTTGTAAATACCACGACTGATCCCCGGGACTCGTTCCTCTAACTTTTGATTGATTTTTTCGGTAAATGCTAAATTCTCTTGAAAAGAGGCATTTTCCAATCCGACAATAAACATAATTTTGGCATAGCTTTTCCCTTCATATTCGATCGTCGATAAATTTCTTCCTACGGAGTCACGATGAAGATCGATATAATAATTTAGACTTTCGTTTTTGGCTTTGGCATCCTCCATTAACATGCGAGTAGCTTTATAACTAGCCGCATAATTCCATTGGTTTAAATTTAATAACTCGGTCACATCGGCTTCTTCTACCATCGCCGGAATCCCCAGATTCCCTAGCTTTTCTCTTAAAATATAACTTGCCATCATCACGTTTGGCGTAATACTATAGGACTCCACATTTTGTTTGGCATACTCTTCTCTTTGATGGGTATTATAAATATATACGATCGCATCTTTGGTTTCTTTTTCTGGATAAGGATCTTC
>CANTWQ010000013.1 GCA_947853365.1 uncultured Bacilli bacterium | reverse complement strand
TTTTACATGGGTTGGTACTGGTTAGGGCAATGTTTCCGAAGTCTTCTACTGGTACTTCTAATCGTTTGGCTTGACTCGATAGAAAGGCTCCGGTTCCGGCGGCACATAGGGTATTCATGGCATAGTCTTTGACAATACCGTCTTCTAGTAGGATAATTTTTGAGTCTTGCCCACCGATTTCTAAAATGGTTTTTATTTCGGGGTAGAGGGTATGGGTACCTACGGCATGGGCCGTAATTTCGTTTTTGACTAAGACGGCTCCTAACATGGCTCCAATTAGTTTTCTGGCACTTCCGGTAGTACCACATCCTATGATTTCGTAGGTTTCTTTGTCTATTTTTTGTTCTAATTCTTTTAGGACGTCTTTGGTTGCTTGGATGGGGTTTCCTTTGGTCCATAGGTAACTATCGGCGATGATGGTTTGGTGTTCATCGATGATGACTCCTTTGGTGGAAATGGATCCAATATCAATGCCTAAATAACATGGTTTCATTCGTATTTCTCCTTTCGCATTTCTAACATGTCATAAAATGCTTCTAATCTCGTTTTAATGCCTACTTCACTGGTGTTTTCATCGAAACTAAAATAGATAATGGGCATATTTTGGTCATGACATAATTTATCGATGATGGGAATGGCTCCAATTTCTGGGGTACAGCCAAATGGTTTGGTATGAATGATGCCATCATAATGATGATCGATTAAGATTTGGCAACGGGCAATGTTATCCATGCCATCGGCGCCAATGGTATGTTTGCAATAGTTTTTGCATTTTTTGAGTAATTTTTTGGTTTCATGTTTCTTTTGAAATAGTAAGTAGGTAAGGTTGGTAAAGCGTTTGATTTCGATGTGATGATTTGCTAGTTCTTTTTCTAAAAAATAGCTAGAGAATGGTTCCATCGAGGTGTATAGTTCGCCGATGATGCCAATTTTTAAGCAATTTTTGGGTTTATCGATGGGAATTTTCTTTAGTTTTTTCTTGTATTTATGATAGATGCGATGTAATTTGGAAAAACGTTTGACGGTAGATAGTTCTTTTTTTAATCGTTTTTTTTCTTTTTCGAATGCTCCCTTTTCTTGTTCAAAGCCAATCCGGTTTCGGATGATTTCGTCTAATTGGTCCATTTTTTTAACCATATCGATGGCGAGTAATCCGTAATAGATGAAACGAAAGATGGAAAGCTTTGGATTTAGTTTTTTTAGGGAACGATAAAGGTAGGTTGGGGCAAAGTGTTTTTGATCGGCTAGGGTGAGAAAGGTAATATTATAACCTAAATCTTTTAATATTTGTTCTTGGACTTCATAATAGTATCCATAACGGCATCCTCCTCCGACTTGGACTAAAATATTACATCCTTTCTCGATTGCTTCTAAGAAATTACCGAGATTGTATTTAAAGGGAATACAGACCGATTCTGGACTATAGAGATTACCGAGTTCGATGGTTTTTCTCGTCATCGGTGGGGCAATTTCGACAGGAATTTTGGTGGTGTTTCTTAAAAACATAGCGATGGGGATTTCATAATCTCCTAGCCGTGGGAAACTGATTTTATCTTGTTTCATGCTGAAGTCTCCTTTCTTTGATCATATCAACAAAACTTTCTAATCTAGTTTCTAACCCGGCGGGGGATGTTAATTCGTCCATGACAATTAAGATCATTGGTTTTCCTTTTTTGCGACGGATAATCATTTCATTGGCCAAAGAGTCTGGTCCACAAGGGAAGGTAGAAAGAAGAATGATGCCATCGACATAAGGATAATAATAGGAAAGGGATGCAATCAATTCGCGGTTATAAGTCCAGTAGATTTCATCAGAAATGATTTTACAGTCAAGATCGGTCCTCGGTAAAAAATAACGATCGGCAAATGCGACTGTGACGTCTTCTTCTTTGAGATAACGACTGATTATACCTCCCACTTCGGAATCATATAAATTATAAGGGTGACCAACCATTAAGATTTTCATCTTTTTGGTTTTTAATAATTCTTTTTGTTCTTTTATTTTTCGTAATAACGCTTGTTGTTGCTCCTTTTTTCCTATTTCGTAAGCACGGATAATATCCGCTTTTTTCTTTTTTAATTGTTTTCCTAGTTGTATAAAGGCATGGAGTTCTGTTTCGTGATGATCGATGTCGATATTGCAATATAATATTTTTTGTTCAGGAAATAAATTATGCGTTAGGTCATACAAAGCTGAAAAGTTAGTGCATAGTTTTTCTTTTTTCTTGATAGAAACGATTCTAGGAATGAGTAGATAATCGCATTTACCTAGTAATCCTGCGACATGTCCCATAAAGATTTTCATGGAAAGACAACTTTCGCTATCGAGATATTTTTTACCGATTTCAATCGTTTCTTTCGTCGTTTTTTCCGATAGGACAACTTCACAATCTAGGTTTTCTAAAAATGTTTTCCATAGGGTATGATACTTATAAAAAAGTAATGCTTTGGGAATACCGATTTTTATTTTTTCCATGATAGACCTCTTTTCCATAGCCATTTTATGATCAATCATGTAATTTTATGTATTTTAGAGTGGATGGTTGTTGTTTTTTTGCTTTCTGTGCTATAATCTAATTGTAATCAGGAGGGATTTCATTATGAAACAAAATTATTATGAGTTGTTGCAAGTTGGCAAAAATAGTTCTCTTTCAACGATTAAAAAATCTTATCAAAGGTTGAAACAAGCGCATGCTGGAGATAGTAAATATTTAAAAAAATTGGAAAAAGCTTATCAAACATTATCTAATCCAACGAAACGGGAAATGTATAATGATATGTTAGCAGATACGGAAGAGGAAGTAGTAGATAAGAAAAAAACGGAAAAGGATGATTTCAGTGACGAAACAGCGCGGCGTGATTTGGATCCGGTAATTATTTATGAAGAAAATTTAAAGCCCAAAAAACCATATGAAAAGAAAAAGAAAGAAACAGAGGATGTTGGCAAGAAAAAAGGAAATCAAATCATTATGGTACTAGCCGTATTGGTGATTATTTTTGGACTGTTCTTGGCCAATGAATGGATTGGTAAACAGATGAACTCTGGTGTTGAGGCACGAGAGCTTACGGAAATTACTTACAATGAATTTAGTACGCAAAGTGCTGGTAGTGAAAAAGAAGTTGTGATGGTCGGACGTCCTACTTGTAGTTGGTGTATGCAATTT
>CANTWQ010000012.1 GCA_947853365.1 uncultured Bacilli bacterium | reverse complement strand
AAGGTAAAAAGAAACCGTTGATACGGAAAGTGATAGGTATCAACTTTGACATGGAAACGTGTTATTTATATCCAAAAAAGTATTACAATAAAGAAGAAATGAGTAGACTTGAAAAAGAATTGTTATTGATAACTTTATCTGATTTTAATGAACTGGAAATATTAAGTAAAGAAGACGATATTATGGAAAAAGCAGTGAAAGAATTACGAAGAGTGGTAAAAACAGTTGATTTTGAAGATTTAGGACGCAAAAAAGGCCGTGCTTCTGGCTTAAAAGAAGGCCGTAAAGAAGGACGAGTTTTGGGTATTCGTGATACCGCAAGGAACATGTTACACATGGGAATGGATCCTACATTGATTATGCGTGCGACTGGTTTAAGTCAAAATGAAATTCAACAGTTATAAGATAGAAATTAAAAATTGTAAAGAAGATGCTTTTATCTTTTTTTCTTTGTGATAGAATAGTGTTGTAGGGAGGTGTTGCCATATGGCGGTAAATGTGTTACCTGCGGATTTATATGTAGTGATTAACAAGACGATTTTAAATGAATCCGATCGGAAGATTATTACGATGCTTTATCAACCGATTATTGGTCATACGGCGACAAGCCTTTATTTCACTTTTTTGGATGATTTGGATAAACGGGAATTGATGAGTGAGGAAGTGACCCATCATCATTTGATGAGTACGATGCAACTGTCGTTATCTGATATTGTTGTTGCTCGTGAAAAATTAGAAGCTGTTGGACTTTTAAAGACATACTATCAATCCAATCATGTCAATCATTTTGTTTATCAAATTTATTCTCCAATGTCTGCTTCTGATTTTTTTAATCATCCTATTTTAAATGTCGTGTTATATAACAATCTTGGTAAATTAGAATATGAGCGTTTATTAGGATATTTTAAGTTGCCGCGCATTCATTTAAAAGGTTACACTGATATTACCAAAAGCTTTCATGAGGTTTTTCAGAGCGTTTCGGCACGAAATATTTTAGAAACAGATGAAGTACAAAAGGTAAGTAAAAATCAGATTGTTGTCACGAGTAAAATCGATTTTGATTTACTCGTTGCCAGCATTCCTAAAAACATTGTCAGTGATAAATGCTTTACTGCTGATATCCGTGATTTGATCAATAATTTATCTTTTATTTATGGGATTGATGATTTGCAAATGCAAGGATTGGTGCGTAATAGTCTCAATGATAAGGGGCTTATCGATAAAACAGAACTTAGAAAGGCTTGTCGTAATTTTTATCAATTCGAAGAAGGGGGAAAGTTACCGACGCTTGTGTATTCGGTACAACCGGAATATTTAAAACATCCTGTGGGGGATCGTTCTAATTGGGCAACAATGGTCTATTCTTTTGAAAATTTGACACCATATGATTATTTAAAAAGCGCTTCTGGTGGGGCAGAACCTAGTAGTAGAGATTTAAAATTGATCGAACATCTCATGGTCGATATGGGATTAAAATCGGGTGTTGTCAATGCTTTAATCGATTATGTATTAAAAGTAAACAATCAAAAATTAAGTAAAGCCTATGTGGAAACGATCGCTTCGCAACTTTGTCGCTTGCAAGTGGAAACAGTCGAAGATGCCATGAAAACGATTGAAAAAGAACATAAGAAATAAAAACGTGCGAAACAAAAACAACAAGAAAAAAATAATACGGTATCGAAGAAGCCAAAACAAGAAGTATTGCCGGATTGGTTTCACCAAAATGTCGATGCTCAAAAACCAAGTGAAGAAGATCAGGATGAGATGGATGCTTTGTTACAGGAGTTTTCTTGACAGAAAGATTCTTTTTTGGTATGATATATCCTCGATTTGGGGGATGGTTTTGTGCCAACGAGTATCAAAAAAGAAATCTATCGATTGGTGTTTTCCATTTGCTTTTGGTGTCTGTTCCTGATTATAACAACGGTGTTTTGGTATTTTCCACAACAAGAACGATTAGAAAATAGTATGGCGTATGCATATCAGAATCCGTCATTTTATTTGAATCCGGTCAGTGAGTCACTTTTTGTTATGATGGAACCAACATCAGATGAATTGGGATTATCCATGGATGCTTATTCTTTTCAAGTGGTCAATGATTTGCCAATCAATGTCACCTACCGTATTTATTTTAAAAATGATGTTACGAAACTAAAGGATGTAAGCAAAAGTTTATCACCTTCCCAACTTCGTTATCAATTGATGGTCGGAGAAGAGGCTTATCCGATTCGCAATTTAAATTTAGATGGGTTAGTGTTCGAAGGGACTCTTCCAGCGTACGAAGTACAGAATTTTTCTATTCGTGTTTGGTTAGATCAAAATGCCCAAGTAGCTCAAGACTACGAGTTTGTCGGTGTCACCTATTTGGAAAGTGTTTGATAAAAAGCAAGAAAAGATTTGTATCTTCTTTTTTTTTCTTCTATAATAGAGATAAGGTGAGAAGTATGAAAGAAATCGGACAAATGGTTTCCTTAACCAAAGAAGAAGAGCAAGATTTACATGTTTCTTTTCATAAGGCGATTCAGGATTCTAATTTTTTGCGTTATGTGAAGACCTTGCATTTAAGTGAAGATGTGTTAATGAAATATACTTCCAGATTGCAAGATAGTTACCAAGAATTTTTGCATTGTAGCAACTGTCCGGGACTTCCGGCATGTCAAAATAAAGAAAAAGGTTTTTTGCTAAAAGCGGAAGCGGTCGATCAAGCAGTGGTTTTTTCTTATCAAGCTTGTCCTTATTATCAGAAACGGTTGATGGATACGGCATATCAAAAAAATATTTATTTGTTTGAAGTTCCCAAACGGATGAAAGAAGCAAGTATGAAATCGTTGTATCGGGATGATAGTAACCGGAAAGAAATTATCAAATATATGGTATCTTTTATTAAAAACTATCTTGCGCATAAAGAGGGAAAAGGAATGTATCTTTATGGTAATTTTGGCTCTGGTAAAACTTATATGGTGGTTGCTTTATTGAATGAACTTGCGAAGCATAATATTGCTAGTGCCGTGATTTATTATCCTGAATTTTTACGGAGTTTAAAAGAATCCTTTGGAGAGGATTATAAAGAAAAATATCATACTGTCAGAACGGTTCCTTTGTTGCTTTTAGATGATATTGGCGCAGAAAATGTGACGGCTTGGAATCGAGATGAAGTATTGGGCCCTATTTTACAATATCGAATGGACGAGGGATTACCGACATTTTTTACTTCTAATTTTACTCTAGAACAGTTAGAAAGCCATTTGGCGATGAGTCGTCAAAGTATTGATCAAGTGAAAGCAAGGCGTATTATTGAACGAATTCAAGAATTGTGCGTTTGTTATTCGCTGGTGAGTAAAAATAGAAGGGGAAAATAATATGGAAGTATGGCAAATTAGTGATAAACGGTTGGATCATTTAAAAGAACGGCTACAAAAGCATGATTTTTCTTCGTATCAGGAATTATCTTTACATCACGATCTTTCTTCCTTTTTGCGGGAAAGTTTAGCTTTAATTGAAAGAGAAGCAAAACATGTGATGCCAGGTGAAGACTATCGGTATTTCTTGGAACTATTTCCCCTTTATTTGGAAATTTCTAAAACATCGTCCATTCAGGAAGAAGAGTTTCGGGAACGGCTAAAACTAACAAAAGATGCCCTGTTATATGCAATTCATGATAAAAAAGATGAAATGAGCGAAGAAATACGGAATATTTTTAAAGAATCTTTGGATTCTGTTGATTTATTGGATGCGATCATTGCTTTTTCCCTCCCTGTCAAAGATCAGGAAGATTTGGGAAATTTTTTATTGCGTTTGGCTACGGAGCCAACCCAATTTGTTTATTTTGAGCAGATTTTAACGAAATATCCTTTTTTGGTGCGGTTTCAAGATCGAGAAGGGCTGTCTTTGTTCGGAAATATGATGTATCTTTATCAAGATGCGGTTTTTAGTTATATTGATCATTTAGATGCATCCTCGTTGGAAAGAATTGTTCATCTCGACCGCGTATTATGTTATATTCAAGAGATGGACCATTTTGAAATGCCTTCTTTTACAGCGTTGGAAAACTTGTGGCATGATTTAGCTCATAGATATGAAGAGAAGGATCTCTTTTTATCCAAAGAAGCAAGTCGTAAACTTTTGTTTTGGGAGAGGCAACAGGAACGCTTTTTCGAAAACGAGGAACGGTTTTTAACTTCCAATGAACTTCGCTTTAAATATGATTTTCCATTATTGTTGAAAAAAGAGAATAAAAAAGAAACTGCGGCAATCTTAAGACAAGAGGTTACGTCAAATGCTAAAGCTGGTAGTAGGAGAACGTTAAAGATGCCAATTTTTACGATTGATGGTTGTGAAACGGCATGTTTTGATGATGCTTTTAGTGTTGAAAAGACGATGGATGGCTCTTATTTATTAGGCATTCATATTACGGATATATTAGCTTCTCTTCCGTTAGAATCCAAGTTATATCAGCAGGCAAAGACACAAACGACGGCGATTTATTTGCCAAGTCAAACGATGCCCATGTTTCCTAAAAAATTATTGTTATCACGCTTCTCTCTTACTTCTAATGCTTATCGTTATGCCAAGAGTTTCTTTGTGCAATTGAGTTCAAAAGGGGAAATTGAAACTTTTTGGTTTGAAAATACGATTATTAAAGTGGATCGTAACTTTTCTTATCAAGAGGTTAATCAAATTATTAGTGACGGGAATACTTCGCGTCCGGTTTTAGCAGCGGTTGTTTATTTGAATGATGCCCTTTATCCTTTGTCACGGATGTATGCGGAAGATAAATATTATCGTATGGCGACGAAGGATGTGTCCAATATTACGGGAACCAATATTACCGGCAGTAGTCGGGCAGAAGACATGGTGCGATTAGGAATGTTACTTCCGAATACGCTGGTACCAATGTATTTTTCTAAAAATCATCTGCCTTTTATTTATCGTGTTCATGATGTTGATCTACAGATTTTAGAAGCCTTGGAAGAAATGGAAACGCATACGGAAACAGGAAGTATTTCTTATTCTAATTTTTTATCCGAATTAAAAAAACTTTATCCTCGTCCTTTTTATAGCACTGAAAATATTGGTCATGCAGGATTACATGCACCTTTCTATAGTCACTTGACATCTCCGGCGCGTCGATTTGCCGATATTTATGCGCATCTTTGCCTCGATCAGTTTTATTTTAAAAATCCAACGGATAATGATTATCGACAAATGGAACAAGCATTGCAAGAAGCAGTCGTCGATTTGAATGCCCGGACCTTTTTGACGGAACAATATGTGAAGGAGTGGCATAAAATGAAATATCTTAGGAAGCAAAAAAAGGCTCTTGACAAATGAGAAAAATGGAGTATGATTATAACTATATAAAAAAACGTTTTTAGAAGAAACACGATTTCTATTGGAATAAGAAAGAGAGTCTAGGGTGGGTGGAACTAGATTTAGGAAAATAGAAGTTACTATTCTTTTAGTTGGACTCGAAAGATGTTCCCGGCATCAGACCGTTAACGAATCAAGCGAAAGACCAGGATGGTACCGTGTATTTGCACTCCTATTACATTGTAATAGGAGTTTTTTTCAGGCGTTTTTTAAGAAGGGAGTTAGGAATAATGAAAAAGATAAAAGAAGATGAAAAGTTAAGTGTATTAAATCATAGTTGTGCGCATTTACTTGCTCAAGCGGTCAAACATTTATATCCTCATGCAAAATTTTGGGTAGGACCAGTGATCGATGAAGGATTCTATTATGATATCGATTTGGGGAATGATGTCATCCACGAAGAAGATTTGGCAAGAATCGAACATGAAATGAAAAAAATCAGTAAAGATGGGAAGAAAATTGTACGTCACGAATTAACGAGAGAGGAAGCTCTTTCTATGTTTCATGATGATCCTTATAAACTCGATTTGATTTCTCATATGGATGAGAAAACGACAATTACTTGTTATACCCAAGGAGATTTTACAGATCTTTGTCGTGGTCCTCATGTGGATTCAGTGAAAGAATTAAAGTATTTTAAATTGCTAAAAGTTTCTGGTGCTTACTGGAAGGGCGATAAAAATAATCGGATGTTACAAAGAATCTATGGAATCTGTTTTGATACGAAAGAAGATTTGGAAGAACATTTACATTTGTTAGAAGAAGCAAAGCGACGGGATCATAAAAAATTGGGAAAGGAACTTGGATTGTTTATGATGAGCGAATATGGTCCAGGATTTCCATTTTGGCTTCCAAATGGCATGACACTTCGCAATGAATTGGAGCGTTTTTGGTATGAAGAACATCGCAAAGAAGGATATGTATTTGTTAAGACACCAATGATGTTAAACCGTGATTTATGGGAGTTATCAGGGCATTGGGACAATTACAAAGAAAATATGTATACCTCAACGATCGATGATAAAGAATTTGCAATTAAACCAATGAACTG
>CANTWQ010000011.1 GCA_947853365.1 uncultured Bacilli bacterium | reverse complement strand
GTTGAAAAAACTTTTCTTTTTTTTTAAGAAAATTTCTTTTTTTCTGTTTATATTATAATGAAAAGAAAATGATGCGTTGGAAGTAAGGGAGGAAATAAGATGAAACGATCATGTGAAGATAAGAAAAATCGCCTGGCCTATGCCTTGCGATCAGAAAAGGGAAAAAAAGAAGAAAATAAGAAAACAGATACAGTACAAAGAGTAAATGCAATGGATCCACAACTCGCCGATACCATTCTTCATTTTAACGAAGGACAAATGTATCAAATGTGGTTTGATCGATTTGGGGAAAGGGGATAACTATGGAAGTAGGGCAAGTGATTCTATTAACGAATATTGATTGTATTGGGGGTCAAAAACAATCATTATTCAAATCTGTTCGACCAGCCATTGTGCGTACCATCCATTCACCGAATCACATTAGTGTAAGATTACTCACTACCATCTATACCGAAGAGAAAGAGAAACCATTGACTTTAGCCAATGCCAAAAAGGAACTTTATCACCATTTGAAAAAAGAAAACTTGATGATGCACCAAGTAGTTTTACTTTGTCCCGAAAAAGATGGTATCTTGGACTATAGCTATGTATATGGAAATATATATACTTGTACATTCGAAGTGAATCGAAGTAATGTGACATTACTATGGGATAGCAATCATCAACCGGTGATGATTGATCGTCACACTGAGCAAATGATTGCAGAGGCAGAAACGCAGGCAGCGATAGAACAAATGCAAAAAGAATACGTCATTGAATTTCACCATGAATATGATAAAGTACTAGGACAAAGCGTCCTTTTTAAATGTCAAAAAATGTAAATAAAATATGTAAAATAAATAAAAACCATTTCGTGTGAAACGGAAAAATATGGTATACTAAAATTATCATAAGGAGGATAGTAATGCAGGTACAAAGAATGATCTTAAACGAATGCAGCTATTTTGGACCGGGTGCTAGGAAAGTCTTAGGCGAAGAAATCGAAAAAAGAAAATTTCACAAAATCTTTGTCGTTACGGACAAGTCGTTATTAGAACATCATGTAACAGCTAAGGTATTAGAAGAATTGGACAATCATTTGATTGGCTATGAAGTATTTTCTGATATCAAGCCAAATCCAACCGTTGCATCTGTACTTGACGGCTTAAAAAAATGTAAAGATAGTTTGTCTGATTGCATTCTCGCCGTTGGTGGAGGAAGTGTCATTGATACAGCCAAAGCCATCGGTATCATCATGACCAACGACGACCATCGAGATGTTGTATCGCTAGATGGAAGTGTGAATACCGAAAGTAGAGCACTGCCCATCATTGCAATGCCAACCACAGCAGGAACGGCGGCCGAAGTGACCATCAACTATGTCATTACCGATGAAGAACGAAAGAAAAAAATGGTCTGTGTCGATCCTCATGACATTCCGATTTTATCGATTGTCGATACAGAACTCATGAGTGAAATGCCAGAAAATATCGCAGCATGGACCGGAATGGATGCCTTGACTCATGCGATGGAAGGATTTATTACCAAAAACGCCTGGGAAATGAGTGATATGTTTCATCTGCAAGCAATGACAATGATCAATCGCCATATTGTAAATGCCGTCTTAAATCATGATATGGAATCGATCAATCAGATGGGAGTAGCTCAATACATCGCTGGAATGGGCTTTTCTAACGTAGGACTTGGCATTGTCCATTCAATGGCCCATCAGTTGGGCGCCGTCTATGATACACCACATGGTCTGGCCAATGCCATTCTTTTACCATATGTGATGGCCTATAATGGAACGGTATGTGTTGAAAAATTCAATCGTATGGGAGAAGCATTTGGTTTAGATATGAATGCTTTAACGAAAGAAGAAATCATTCAAAAAGTCGTCGATCATATCTTCGCTTTAAATGAGCAACTACATATTCCAAAACGCTTAATAGAAATTGGCGTAGTGGAAGAAGATTTGAAGATGTTGGCGGAAAAAGCCATGCAAGATGTTTGCACAGCGGGTAATCCAAAAGAAGTAAGCGCATCCGATTTATTGGAAATATATCAAAAAGCGTATAAATAAAAAGAAAGAAGGGATAAAATGTTTGAAACAAAAGTGGGGTATAGTGTTGAGAAAGACAGTCTAAAATCAGGCGTCGAAACGGCGACCAAAGCGAGTGAAGGTGTCAAACCAAAACTTGGGTTAATGTTCACATCATGTGTACAAGACCAACAAAAAATCATGGAAGGAGCTAAAAGCGTTCTAAAAGATGTGCCAATTTTAGGATGTACTTCTTCCGCTGCAATTGTAGTATCTGATGCTGGTTATTTAGGACCAGAAACCGGATATTCAGGAATGATGACTTTTTCTGGCGACGATTTGTTAGTAGGGGTTGCGGCAAGCGAAAGAAATGAAGAGCCCCGCGAAATCGGAAAACGTTTGGCAAGAGAAGCAATCAAAAATGCCGGAATTAACCGCGTTCCATCTTACTTTTTTATGACAGCAAGTCCGAAAGAAGAAGAGGAGTATTTAAAAGGGATTCAAGATGTCATTGGCCGAGTTCCCATGTTTGGAGGAAGTGCCGCGGATAATACCGTCGAAGGAAAATGGAGCATTTTCTGTAATGATAAAATCTTTAACGATGGATGTGCTGTTGCTTTCTTCTTTGCCAAAAATGAATGTAAGACAGAATATACAGGTGCTTATCAAGAAACCAATCATGTAGGCATTATTACGAAAGTAAGAGATAAGAGAACTCTAGAAGAAATTGACAATGTAAGAGCTTTAGAAAAATATGCTGAATGGACAGGCAAACCTATCGATAAATTAAAAGGCAACAATTTATTAACTGAAACCATTCATAACCCACTTGGTGTGAAAGATGTCTTAGGAGACGTAACGGCGATTCGTCATCCAATGTTTGGAAACGATGATCTATCGATGAATATTGGTGCCAATCTAGAAGAAAAAACAGCTATTATCCATATGACTGCAACGACAGATGATTTAATTCATTCCAATAGCCAAACAGTAAAAGCACTAAACAAACGAATGAAAAGAGAAGTCGCAGGATACTTACTGGTACACTGTGGCGGAAGACGTTTAGGAATTGCCTTAGATGGTAGAGAAAGAGAAATTTATGATGATGTGAGATTGGCAACAGGTGACAAACCATTCTTGATGGTATTTACATTCGGCGAATATGGTTATCGCAATCATTCTGCCAATACCGTTGGTGGCTTATCACTATCGTTTACGGCATTCTCAAAATAGAAAGGGGTCATTATATGAAGAATTTAATTGGAAGAGAGTGGAAAGACGCATCTGATGGAAAAACAACCAATGTCGTGAATCCCGCAACGGGAGAAATCATCGATACCATTCCAGATTCTACTTTGGAAGATGTCGATCTTTGTGTAAAAACAGCCAAAGCTGCCCAGAAAGGATGGGCCAAAACGCCGATTCATGAACGTGGACGCATCTTGATGAAATTTGCATCTCTTGTCGAAGCTGACAAAGAAAATTTGGCCGTTTTGTTAAGCAAAGAAACCGGAAAGCCAATCAAAGAAGCAAGGGCTGAAATTGCTAATTTACAAATTTCAGTACCAGCATTTGTGGAAAGAGCCAAACATTTATATGGAACCAGTATTCCAGCAGGAAGTGAAATTGGCCAAGAACACACGATGCAAATTACGACCCAAGAACCTCTTGGAGTCGTTGCAGCAATTATTCCTTTTAACTTTCCGTGCGATTTGTTTGGTCAAAAAGTACCAAGTGCTCTGATGATGGGAAATGCGGTTATCGTCAAACCATCGACTTATAATCCACTTACGTTAACAAAATTAGTATATCTGTTAATTAAAGCCGGGGTACCAATTGGTGTTGCACAAGTATTACACGGATCAGGACAAGTTGTAGGCCAAGGACTTGCTGCACACAAAGACATCGATTTGGTAAGTTTAACGGGATCTACTGCCGCAGGTATGCAAACGATGGGTACTTGTAGTAAAAATTTAACCCATGTCATGCTAGAACTTGGTGGAAACGATGCTTTCATCTTCTTGGAAGATGGGGATATGGATTTGGCCATCGAAGAAACCGTATGGGGTAGATTATACAATACTGGACAAGTCTGTTGTGCTAGCAAACGTTTTCTCATTCATAATTCTAGAAAACAAGAATTCATCAATCGCATGGTAGAAAAGATTAAAACTTTAAAACAAGGCAATCCGATGGAAGAAGACACTGATATTGGATGTTTGATTACCGAAAAAGCAGCAATCAATGTCGAAGAGCAAGTCAATAAAACAGTCAGTCAGGGAGCAACTATTGTTTATGGAGGAAAGCGAAATGGAGCCTTCTATGAACCGACCATTCTGGATAACATCAACAAAGATATGGACGTCATGAAAGATATGGAAATCTTTGGACCAGTAATCCCTGTCATGGGCTTTGACACGATCGAAGAAGCAATCGAAATTGCCAATCAATCCAACTTTGGCTTATGCGGATGTGTATTCACGAAAGATATGAAAAAAGCATTTGCCGTTACGAGTCAACTAGAAGTGGGAGCATCCGTCATCAATGGAGCCAGCTTCTATCGTTCCTTCGAAATGCCATTTGGAGGATGGAAACATTCGGGAATTGGCAATGAAGGCGTATTAACTACCTTAAAAGAAATGTCGCGGACAAAAACCATTGTGTTAAAAAATATTTTATAACACGTTTCGTTTCAAATAACTATTCTTTCCAAATAAAAGTACGTAAATTACGTGCTTTTTAAATAAAACGAACTTTTCATTTGATGGGCAATCAGATCAAACAAGAATATGTGATAGAAAGATTGCTTGCACGATACAATAATCTTTGAAAACGAAAGGAAAGATATCAATGAAATTAGTAAACCCAACTCCTAAATATAAAGAATCTTATCTCCAGTTAGTAAATGCCGCCAAACAAGATGGAGACATTCATGAAATGGGAAATGCATATAGAGAAAACGAAAGTTTTGATGCCATGATAAATCGTTTACAGGATCGTGCCAGAGGAAAAAATATTGCCAATCGCGATGTCCCTTCTTCTATGAAATGGATGATTGAAAACAATGAAGTTGTAGGAACCATCGATTTAAGACATATTCTAAATCAAAATTATTTTGAAAGATTAGGCCATGTGGCTTACTATGTTCATCCAATGAAAAGAAATAAAGGATATGCGAGCGAAGCATTGCACTTGGCCATTGCATGGTATCAAAAAAGACCAGTGAACAAGATCTTAATTACCTGTTACAGTGATAATATTGCCTCGGCTAAAGTCATTTTAAACAATGGAGGCATATTTGAAAAAAGTGTTCCAGATTCGCGAAGTTCGAAAATGATCAATCGTTATTGGATCACAATCAATCATACAGAGAATTAAATTCTATATGATCTCATCAAAAAAATACGTAAATTACGTACTTTTTGATTGCCAAATTTTATGTAATAACGGAAGATGTGCTAAGACAAAGAGCAAGGAGCAAATGAAAAACAGAAAAAATAGTAGCATATGTCCTGATAGAGACGGAAACCATCCTGTAATGGAAGGAAAGATGGTATCACTTTTCCCAAACAAACTCATGAGAAAATCGGATAGAAAATAAAGAAAAACAATCCAGATAGCAATCATTAACACGAGCAAAATACGTTTTAGATAAAGAAAAATAGACTTCACTTTTTCACCTCTCGATATACGCTCTTACCGTATATTTCAACTAAATTGTATAACGATTATGATAACCTGTCAACATAAGAACAGATAGGTGAGAAGATGGAAATAAAATTAAATGATTACAATGAAGGTGAAGTAATACGAATTGTAAGAGAATGGACCGGTCTTACACAAAGTGAATTTGGGGAAACCGTTGGTCGGTCTTTAAGAACCATTCAAGATTATGAACATGGCATGATTGACTATCCAATGAGTATGTTATATAAAATTATGAAAAAACACAATTTAGAAATTATTATTAGAAAGAAAAGATAAAGGAATGAAGAAATCAGTTTTCATTTTTTTTAAAACAAAAAAC
>CANTWQ010000010.1 GCA_947853365.1 uncultured Bacilli bacterium | reverse complement strand
TCGAATCCCCAACCTTTCGTTCCGTAGACGAACGCTCTATCCAGTTGAGCTATGGGTGCGTATAATCCCCAAGTAATCCCATTATATTACAGGGTTAGAAAAAATGCAATAACAAATTATCCTCTATAAAACAATTTTATGAAGATTAATGGAATTTATTATTTAATATTTATGTCAAAAAATGTAAATTTATATTTTTAGTACTTTTAACTCCAGTAATAAATCATATAATTATAATAGAAGGGCTATAAACTGGGGAGCCTAATATTGTATATCACAAAAAATAAAGAATAAAAGGTTAATATACACAAATAGCTCTTTTATATTAAAATTTAAAAGTCAGTTTTGACTTTTTTTAATTTATATAATATAAATCCATGTATATATTACTTTTTGCCCCTGCCTATGCCACTTTTTAATAAATTTATATATAAGAAAAAGTTTGCAAATCGCTTGCAAACCCTTATATTTCCAATGGTGTCTCGTTGGAGATTCGAACTCCAGACCCTTTGATTAAAAGTCAAATGCTCTACCTACTGAGCTAACAGAACATGGTGCCGAAGGAGAGGACTCAAACCTCCAACCTTTCACATACAACGTGAATGCTCTAACATTGAGCTACTTCGGCAAATAAAATAATTTACGTTAATAGTTTACTGAAAAAGTTGCATTTTGTAAAGGCTTTTTCTAATACTTTATTCAAAAACCAAGAAAAAGAGTCAAAAAGACTCTTAAATTAAAACGGTGTGATTGGGGCTGGTATTAACAATCTCTGTCCCGGAAAAACAGCAGGAAATTGCAATCCATTGATAAACATAATATCCCTAACTCGAACGCGAAACATACGAGCAATCGACCAAATTGTATCTCCCCGTCTTACCATATAAATTCTTGTCGGAGGCACGATACTAATCGGAGGACGTGGGGGAATGACAATCACCATTCCCGGAAATATCCGACTGTTTGGCGTTAAACCATTGTACGCAAGCAATTCATCGAGAGGAATCTGAAATCTTTGGGCAATCCCAGGCAAAGAGTCATTGGACGCTACAGTATAAGTCATAGAACCCTCCTTTTTTTCTCACTGTATCATATTCCAACACCAAAAAAAGGTTACTGAATATAACCTTTCAAAAGCTCAAAATAAAAACTTAATATTAAAAAAATCAACAATATTTGGTGGAGCTGAGGAGAATCGAACTCCTGTCCGAAACAAATCCGCAATAGACCTCTACAAGCTTAGTTTACTCAAAGATTTAATTCGAAGTAAAATGAGTAAACGAGTAAACTTCGAACGAGTCTATGATATTCATTCTATCTGCTAGACAAAGATAGAGTATAACCTACTAAAAATGAACCCCTAAATACCTTCGTAGGTCAAAGCATCTAAGAGCCTTCTGCGTTAATTAAGCAAAAGCTAATTGATTTCTGTTTCCAGTTAATTTTTTGGTTGCATGAAAGGTTGCCACCTGCTTGCCATCTAGATTGGACGTATCCCGTCGAAACCAGATCAGCCCCATATCAAATATATGCTTATTATAACACAAAAACAAAACCATTACAATCTCGTTTTATTGGCTTGAGCCATTTGTCTTTTCATATCTCGCTCTTTCATAGATTCTCTTTTATCATAATTCTTTTTTCCTTTGGCAAGGCCCATCAAAATTTTCGCTCTATTCTTGACCAAATACACTTTTAATGGAACCAAAGTATATCCCTCTAAACGAATTTTAT
This sequence comes from uncultured Bacilli bacterium, assembly GCA_947853365.1. GTDB lineage: Bacteria > Bacillota_I > Bacilli_A > RF39 > UBA660 > Faecenecus. The sequence continues at coordinate 11,283 of CANTWQ010000010.1, read as the reverse complement.
CGTACCATTTTAAAATCTGTTTCTTATGTAACAGTAATTTCCTAGTACGCCGTTCTTGATGATTAAAAATATTACCCTCTTTATAAGGAGCAATATACATATTAAGTAGATATGCTTCATGATTACGAATCATTCCATAACTATCTTTTAAATTAGCCTTGCCATCACGGATGGATTTAATCTCTGTTCCAGATAGTACAATACCACATTCAATTTCTTCTTCTATCGTATAATTATGTCTTGCTACACGATTTAAAATTTCCATAAACTTCACCTCAACTAATAGGAGTTAATTCGCCAATCGTCGCATCCATTTGACGTAATACTCCCATGTATTTTTCATAATAAGTTTGATAATTCGGTAAAATCGTTTCGTTCAAGGAAGAATAAGGATAAAGATGAAAGGCATGCCTACTACTCGTTCCCTCGCCAATACTATCTGTATAAATCAATCCTGCTTTCACATCTTCCATATACATACTTCTAACTTCATCTTCTTCAACCACATGGAAAGTGACACTAACAACGCCTCCTGTTAATCGCTCCACACCTCGCTGTGCCGAAATAACATTGCCTAACGAATAGATCACAAGCGTATCATCAATCCATTCGATTGGTTCTACGACATGAGGATGTGTACCAATCACAATATCGACACCTTGATCGGCCAAAAAAGAAGCAATTTCTCTTTGTCGTGCACTAATTCCCAAACTATATTCTGTTCCGAAATGCATCGATACCATCAACACATCCACTTGATCACGAACACGCGCAATATCATTCTTTACCGTTTCCTCATCAAAGACATTTAACAAATATTCTTTCCCTTCAGGAACCATTAGCCCATTCGTAGTATCCGTATAAGATAACATCGTATAAGTAATTCCATTTACTTCTTTGATCACCGGTGTATTTCGCTCATCGAAAGAACGATAACTTCCCGCTGCCAAAACACCATCTTGCATATCCCAGTAATCGCGTGAATTTAAAATGGCTTGTTCTCCACGATCTAACGTATGATTCGTTGATAAGGATACCAAATTAAAGCCACAATCAACAAAGGCATCCCCTACCTCATAAGGGGAATTAAACCGAGGATAGGTGGATAACCCCAATTCTTCACCACCTAAAATGGTTTCTTGATTATAATAAGCAACATCGTAAGGTTCTACTAAAAGTTTTAAATCGGTTAGCATTGGCCGAAAATCATAACCATCTTCAGTCTTGGCATCATAATAAACAGGATCATGAATCAAAGCATCCCCTACCATAATCATCGAAAAAGACGTATCTACCACTTCCGGCGTAGGAAGAGGCGTAGCTGTAGGAAGAGGTAAATCTTCGCTCTTATCCTTAGTAAATAGATAAACGCTTCCTCCTAAAATAGCCCCTAAACCAACAAGCAATAATAACGTTAGTACAACCGATACTACTTTTATTTTACGTCTCTTACGATATAATGCCATAATCCACCTCTACTACGATAATTTTTTGATAATTTCAAAATCAATGGTCGCATCTTCCTTACTTGCCCGTTTGACACGAACCAAGACACGATCCCCAATCCGATACACTTTACCAGTCCTTTCACCAGTTAACATCAAGCATTCTTCATTATAATGATAAAAATCATCCATTTGAGAAATAGGAACCATACCTTCGACCAAATTATCCAGAAGAATAAACATGCCAAAATTCATCACCGATGAAATCATACCCGCAAACTCTTCTCCGATATGATCTTCCATGTATTCAGCCATCTTCATATCTTCTACTTCTCGTTCACAATCGACACTCGCTCTTTCTTTGGCAGAAGAGTGATCCGCAACAACTGGCAATTTCTCTTCCCAGTGCCGCAAAGTGTTCTCATCAACCTTTTTTTCAAACAAATAAGTGCGCAACAAACGATGTACTGTAGTATCCGGATATCTACGAATCGGTGATGTGAAATGGGTATAACACTTGCTAGCTAAACCAAAATGACCTAAATTCTGTGGTTTATAAACAGCCTTTTGCATATTTCTGAGTAACAAACTAGATAAAATTTTTGCCTCTTTTTTCGTTTGTAAAAAGCGAAGTAACTGTTGAATATGAAGAGGATCAATTTGTTTCATATTGCCAGTATAAGTATATCCAAGCGTTCCCAAAAAAGAAAGAAAATTACGGATTTTTTCTTCTTTCGGATATTCATGGACACGGTAAATAAATGGTAACTGCATATAGAAAATATGCGTTGCAACTGTCTCATTCGCCGCAATCATAAAATCCTCGATCATATTTTCTCCAGTTCCACGTTCTCGCTTCGTAATTTCGGTTGGATGACAATTTTCATCTACCAAAATTTTAGCTTCATCGACATCAAAATCCAAATAACCACGTTTGATTTTACTGTCACGAATCACCTTTGATAATTTTTGCATTTCTTGTAATGATGCAACATAAGGTTCATACCCTTCGGCAACAATGTTTCTTTCTAGAATGTCATTTACTTTTTTATAAGTCATTTGGATACGAGAACGAATCACACTTGGATAAATATCGTAATTTCCTACTTTCCCTTTTTCATCAATTTCCATCACACAGGAAATAGCCAAACGATCAACATCAGGATTAAGCGAACAGATTCCATTAGACAATTGGTGGGGGAGCATGGGAATCACACGATCGACCAAATAAACACTCGTTCCTCGATCCATCGCTTCTAAATCAAGTGGCGAATTTTCTTTCACATAATAACTAACATCCGCAATATGAACACCAAGTTGATAATGTCCATTATCTAATTTACGAATAGAAATAGCATCGTCAATATCTTTGGTATCATCTCCATCGATGGTAAAAATTTCCCAATCTCGTAAATCCGTTCTTCCTTTCAAATCACTTTCTGATACCGTATCAGGAATTTGTTTTAACTGTTCTTTTACTTCATCCGAAAACGTAGTATTGATATGATGTTTCGCAATAATCGATAAAATATCGACACCAGGATCATTTTTATGTCCCAAAATTTCTTCCACTTCTCCTTGGTAACGTTGGCCACCTAAATGCTTTAAAATATGAACAACCACTTTATGACCATCAACCGCACCATGCGCATGCTTTCGATCAATTTCAATCTGTATCTTCACTTTTTTATCATCGAGTAACAATGTACCACGATCTTTTTTGAAACGAATTTCTCCCACTACTGTCTTTAAATCACGTTCCAAAATTTTTAAAATACGTCCTTCCATGCGCTCCACATTTTTCTTGCTGATCACTTCTACTAAAACAACATCATTATGAATAGCACCATTCATATTTTCCATTCGAATATAAATATCATCGGCTCGTCGTGTTGGATCTCCTGCCTCTACAAAGCCAAATCCTTTTCTCGTCGAACGCAAAACACCTTTGACCAGATGACTCTTTTCCAATAACATATATTTATCTTTATTCGAATGATAAACTACATTCTCTTTCTCTAATTCACGCATTACCCGACAAAGTTCTTGATATTCTTCAACGGTATGATTTCCTAACAAGGAATCTATTTCTGCCAAAGACAATGCACGATCGGCTGTTTGTAAAATAGATAAAATTTTTTCTTTCATATCATCACCACTTTTATATTGTATCCATTTCTACTAATTTCATTATAAACGAAAAAAAGGATGAAGTAAACCATCCTACAAGAAAGAAAAAAGAACAAAACTGTTCTTCTACATAAAGGATGAAATTAAACTAATTAAGAAAAAAGCAATGCCCAACACAAAGGTAAGTCTACTAATAAATAACTCAGAGCCTCTTTCTTTTCTCTGACTAAATAAATCAGAATTTCCACCAGTAATAATTTGTGCCCCTGCTTCCGCCTTATTACTCTGCAATAAGACAATCATAATTAAAAGAATCGAAATAATAATCAAGACTGTTTTCATGAGATTCCCTCCAATCACTATGTAATAATTTAACATATTTATAGCCATTTTGCAAATGTTTTAAAGGAAAAACGATAATAATATTCCTAAAAGCAAGAAAACAACCCCAAAAAAGAAAAATAGCAACATTAGAAAAGTAACCCTACCCGAAACGGCAAAAGAATATGGCAAAGGTTCAGAATACATATTCTGAAGAGAAACAGTATCATCCACTTTCAAAGAAACAACCTGTTGACACATCAATGTGCGAGGTTTTTCCTCATAAGCAGTTAATTTCTGCAACAAAGTTTGCTTTTCTGCTTCATCTTTCGTTGTAAAATAACGAAGGAGCCAACGAGCAACCTCATAAAATGTATGACTGTCTCCAATAGAATATTCACACAATTTAGATAAAGCGTTTACCATGACCGGTTCCTTTTGTAATAAAATACCAATACGAGAATCATCGCAAAAATCAACTACCGTCAATTTAGAAAGTAGTTTTTTGTTTTGCTCTAATTTTAACGTCAAATAGTGAATAAAGCGATCCTCTTGGCTCATCATCAACACTTCGTTAATAAACGTTTGATCTTCCAAAATCATATTTGTCTTTTGCATCATAATCGAAGGCTCTTTACTAAAACGATCAAGCAATGTACAAACTTTATAAAAATCTTCTTGTGACAATCCTGGAGCAAGTGTTTCCAAAGAAGTAAGGAAAGCATGATCTTTGCGATACAACGTATAAATAGATAATAATTCTTCTTGCTTTTCTGGCAGTAAAGCTTGTAAATAGCAACCCAAAAAGACAGAATATACAGGTTGAACCAAATGACGCCTCTTCAACAGATAAAATGCATCTAATAATACCTGGAGCAACGAAGTAAAGGCAAAAAAGGCAAAATAATATTGATATAACAACTGTTTCTTTTCTTTTTCTATCTGGAGAGAAACTTTACGATCAAGCATTGGCTTTTTATCTATATAAGCCATACCGATTGCTTGTAATGATGCCTCATATGATAAAATGCTATCCCCCTCTAATTCACCAGCCAAGCTAACGTGAAACACATGATTAGAAAGAACACAATAATAATTTTTGTTGGTTAACATTGCAAGTTGCATACCCAGTTGTTTCGCAAAAAACAAAAGATAAGACTGTAAATTTGGTAACTGTGGCGTGAAAGTAGTAAGTGCGAATGATAACATTTTTTCTATTCCTGCTACATTTTCTTTCTCTACCAGCTGGCGTAAATCATGAAAAGAAAATGGTTGAGCCAGTTCCTGGCACCCCTGCCCCAAACGAACACCTTGTGGATAATCCTTTTCCAATTGTATTAACGTTTCATTTTCCAACTGCGATAAAATACCAACCCGTTTCAAATAATCTGATACTCTCTCCTGTGGATGAGGAAGTCTCTCTTCTTTTAAAACAGAAGATGGAATTTCCTTTAACAATACAAAATGCGGAACAGACACACCAAGACGATGCAATGTTTCATATAATTCACGTTCATGATACAACTGTAAAAAGGAACAACTTCCACGAAATGTCGCTTTTTTCTTAGAGTCGATTTGCAATGCATACTTATTTTTGCGATTATGTAAAGGATACAAATATCGATCCGCCTGAATAAAAGATAAATCAACCCCCATTGTTTGTAAAAACATACCATTTTCACCGAGTGTGAAAAAACTATTTTCCATCGTCGGCGTATAGTAAACAAGAGAAAATAAAGATTGATGTAACATATATAACATCTGTTTTTTCTTTTCGTCCTCTTCTAGTAAATGATAAGATACTGGAAACTCCAAAGACGTAAACGTCATCATTCCATTCTCTTCCGCTTGTACTCCCGGTTTTAAAAGACCATCTAATGTCAATGACAACAAAGTAGATTCTTTTTGATATAATTCATAAGCCTTTTCCTCATTTTGTACCTTTCTTTGATAATATAGAAAACTAAGATATGCATAATAAGAAAGATTTTTTTTCGGGGCCTCCACCCGTTTTAGATGATAAAACTCAAACGTTCTTGGCAATTGTTTTAATAAATCATCCGACGCTTTCCATTTATCAAATCCCAAGCGTTGAAATTCCTCTGTATAAGAATCCACATCTTCGGTATGAGCAATCCGAAAATAATAAATGGCTTCATCACGCAATTGAAAAGCACGGCGATAACGTTCCCAATCCTCACTCGTATAGTTTTTCTGCAACATTAACGGTTTCGAAAAAGAAATCGTATAATACTGAATAAACCGTGACAAGATCATATATTCCATTTCTTCTTTGGATGAGAATCGATGAATCCCCCGAAACGGAACGAATACTGGCTCAAAATAATACCAATAAGTTCCATCAAAATAACAAAGAAACAAATGGTTCTCCTCGGGATTTCGATCACTCGAAAAAGAATAACGTTGAACTTGATAGCCAAGGGAAGTTAAAAAAGTGGCACTGAGTTCAACAATATCATAAGTCGTTCCAACCATATATTTCAAAGTATCATTCACATCTTGCAATTGCCATTTGGTATACAAAAAATAAGATGTTACTACGTCGACCATATGTGATAATGACGTATCTCCATGCCGATAATATTCTGGCACTTCCAAATAATGTTCACGCAAAAAAGATACAATGCGAAAATCATCATAAGTAACAATGCGATTATTTTTACTCAATCCCCTAAGACCACCCAGCGGAAGAGGACGAGCATGATCCATTAAAAACCCATATTCTATGTTATGAATAATAAAATCATAAAGATCCGAAACAGTATGAATTCCATAAATTTGAAACAAATCAGAAGAAGTCATTTGTCCCGAACATTCTTTTCGCAATTGCAATATTTCTTTTTGGATCGCCGTTTTTATTTCACTCATCGAATGAATGGTATCAAAACTATATTGGTCGATCAAAGGATAAATATCTTCATTACGAATTCCCAACGTAGTGCGTGCCAACGATAAAATAAAATCGCGAATTTCTAATTGTCTTTGATTCATTCTATCACACTACTTTCCCAATTGTAATTATAGCACATACCACCAAAAAATGAAAATAAAAAAACAGGACTAAGCCTGTTGATTGAGTTCTTCTTCGATGCGCATCAATTGATTATATTTACAAATACGATCGGTTCTAGACATAGATCCCGTCTTAATCTGTCCCAAATCTAGCCCTACCGCCAAATCAGCAATTGTCGTATCCTCGGTTTCACCGCTACGATGTGAAATAATGGTGCGATATCCATTTTCTCTAGCCAGCGCAATCGTTTCCAGCGTTTCCGTAATCGTTCCAATTTGATTCACTTTTAATAAAATGGCATTCCCTGCATGACGGTCAATCCCCATCTGTAAACACTTCTTGTTCGTTACAAATAAATCATCTCCAACCAATTGAATTTTATCTCCCAAACGACTGGTAATTTTAGCAAATCCATCCCAATCATTTTCATCCACAGGATCTTCAATCGAAATAATCGGATATTTTTCCACAAGTTCTGTGTAAAAGTCAATCAATTCGTCCGTCGTCAAAGTACGACTTTCACCGGCCAAAACATAAACACCATCTCGATAAAATTCGCTAGCCGCAACATCGATCGCAATATTCACATCTTTTCCAGGCACATATCCCGCTTTCTCGATTGCTTCCATAATCAGATCAAATCCTTCGCTGTTACTCTGCAGATCTGGTGCAAATCCACCTTCATCACCAACACCGGTTGCCAAACCTCTTTCATTTAAGACTTTCTTTAAGGCATGAAAAACTTCTGAACCAACCCGTACTCTTTCATGCATCGTTTCACGATTAGGAACAATCATAAATTCTTGAAAATCTAATCGATTATCTGCATGTGCCCCCCCATTTAAAATGTTCATCATAGCAACAGGTAAAGTAGAACCATTACCAATATAACGATAGAGCGGCAGTCCTTTCGATTGAGCTGCGGCTTTCATGACAGCCATCGAAACACCCAAAATGGCATTGGCACCATACTTTGATTTCGTCGGTGTTCCATCCGCTTGAATCATCGCATAATCAATGCTCTTTTGATCAAATGCATCCATACCTACCACCACCTGCGCAAGTTCCTGATTCACATGAGAAACAGCTTTTAACACACCCTTTCCATGATAACGTTCTCCACCATCGCGCAATTCCAAAGCTTCCCTTTCTCCAGTAGATGCGCCACTAGGAACAATGGCTCTACCAAAAGAACCATCTTCCAAATAACAATCGACTTCAACCGTTGGATTTCCTCTAGAATCCAATACTTCTCTACCAATAATTTTTGTTATTTTCATCATTCATTCTCCTTTTCTTTTTCTGCTAGTGCATTCACATACATTTTAAATTCACGACCACGTTCCTCACACTCTTTATATTGATCCCATGAAGCGGAAGCAGGACTAAGCAAAATAACATCTCCTTCTTCCGATAAACCATAAGCTTTTGAAAAAGCCTCTTTTAAATGCTCATAAACAAACGTTGGAATATGCATCTGATCGCCAAATAAGCGAACACGATCCCGACATTCCCCAATGGCTAAAATAGCTTTCACATGTTTCATATAAGGAGCAAGATCGTAAAAGTCCTGGCCTCTTTCTAGACCACCTAAAAACAAAATAGTGGGCTGTGTAAAAGAAGCTAAGGCAATTTGCGTACATTTCGTATTGGTCGCTTCCGTATCATTATAGAAACGTCTTCCATTTACTTCGTTCACAAATTCCAAGCGATGTTCCACTCCACGAAAAGATTTTAAAATCGCGATAATAGAATCATTTTGAACCCCTAACAACTTACTGACAGTAATCGCCGCTAAAGCATTTTCAACATTATGATCTCCTGCCAAAAAGAAGTCTTTTCGATCCATAATCTTTTCACCGCAATCATAAATCGCCTGATTCCAAAGATAACAACCATTGATTTCATGTTTCGAAGAAAAATAATGCACTTGTGATACAATATCTTTCGTCTCATTTAGAACATCTTCATTTTCAATATTCAAAACCGCAATATCATCCTTCGTCTGAGCAAGAAACATTTTGGCTTTCACCTTTTTATACGCCTCATAACTGCCAAAAAAATCAATATGTGCAGGACTTAAATTAGTCATAACCCCAATATGCGGGTGAAATTCTTTCGTATTGGCCAGTTGCTGACAAGAAACCTCCATTACGATAATATCACCACTTTGTAATTGATTTAAAAAACTACAAAGCGGAAATCCAATATTTCCAGCCAAATGCACTCGTTTGCCCGCTTTCTTTAAAATTTCATAAATCAAAGTTGTCGTTGTCGTTTTGCCGTTGGAACCCGTAATGCCAATCAAAGTAACATCCGCAGGTAACAAGCGATATGCCATTTCTACTTCGTTAATGACAGGAATACCTAGCTGCTGTGCTTTTAATACATACTTATGATCATTTCGAATCCCCGGATTTTTAATGAGATAATCAAAACTGCTATCCAATAAATCATCAGGATGACCACCAAAAACAAACGTAACCCCTAACGCTTCTAACTCTTCTACTTTTTTTCTATCTTGCTTTTCCAGCGGTGCATAATCATTAACCACCACTTGGTTACTACGTGCCTGTAAAAACTTCGCCGCCTCATATCCAGATCGAGCAAAGCCTAAAATCAAAATTTTTTGTTTCTCAAACATAACATCACTCCATTCTTATTATACTAAAAAAAGAACCAGAAAGAAACAAATTACATCAAGAATAAAGTATGATATAATAGTATTGCCATTTTGAAACAAGGGGGAATGTGCATGAAAATCATCAGTTTAGAAAAAGAAGCCTTTGATCAATTTGCCAAAACACATAAATATCGTAATTTCTATCAGACAAGTGCTTATGGCGAGTTGATGAAAAAAGAAGGATTTGGCATCAACTATCTTGGTTTTTTAAATAACAGTAACGAACTCATTGGCGCAGCACTTTTTTTGCATAAAGAAATCATGCTTGGTTTTAAATACGCCTATGCCCCGCGTGGTATGTTAATTGATTATACCGATAGCGACTTTATGCAAGAATTGACAGAAAAATTACAAAAACTATTGTTTAAACAACACTTTATCTATATAAAAATTGACCCTCCAATTCATTGTTCGGAACGAAAAAGTGATGGAGAGATCATATCATATAATCCTGAAATCAACAATATTTTAGAAATATTAAAACATGCAGGGTTTAAACATCGTGGGTTCAATCTCTATTTCGAAACACTCAAACCTCGTTGGAATGCCATTATCAAATTAACTGCTTCTAATAAGCGATTGTTTGCAAACTTCTCAAAAAGTGTCCGTAACAAAATAAGAAAAGCAGAACGAACCGGTGTAGAAGTTTACCAGGGAACAAGAGAAGACATACCAATCTTTTTCGAATTCGTCAAAAAGAAACACAAACGTTCTCTCGCATACTATCAAAATTTATATGACACTTTTGGAAGCGAAAAAGCAGAAGTTTATTTTGCAAAATTAAATACCGAAAAGTATGTCATCGATGCAAAACAGAAATATGAACAAGAATTAAATCGAAACGAAGAATTAAATGAAATGATGCAAACGTATCGTGGCAAAAACATCCGTAGCATCTTAAACGAAAAAATGGAATCAGATCGTCTTCTAAACAAATATAAAAACGAAATGGTTTATGCCACCAAATTATTACAAGATCATCCAGAAGGCATTACAATCGGCGCAATGTGGATCATTAAATTTGATCAAACCATTCATATGTTAATTGAAGGATACAACAAAAACTTCTCACGTTTTAATCCGAACTATCTACTAAAATGGGCGCTCATTCAAAAATATAACAATGAACACTGCCTTTACTTTAATCTCAACGGCATTGTTGGAGAATTTAAAAAAGAGAATAAATATAAAGGATTAAACGAATCAAAACTAGGCTTTTCCGCAACGGCAATGGAATATATTGGAGAATTTGACTATATTATCAACGAAACAATGTATCAACTATGTCGCATTGCACCCATCAAAAAACAAATCAAACATAAAGTAGAATAAACTATCTCCAGGATAGTTTTTTTCATACAAAAAGTAGATAGGATTTCTATCTACTTTCATTGCAATGATAAAACTTATGCGTCAATTTTACTAACGACACCAGCACCAACAGTACGTCCACCTTCACGGATAGAGAACTTTGTACCTTGTTCGATAGCAATTGGGTGAATTAGTTCAACTGTCATACTAACATTATCACCTGGCATAACCATTTCCACACCAGCAGGAAGTGAAATAACTCCTGTTACGTCTGTTGTTCTGAAATAGAATTGAGGACGATAGTTTGCGAAGAATGGAGTATGACGTCCACCTTCTTCTTTGCTAAGCACATAAACTTC
>CANTWQ010000009.1 GCA_947853365.1 uncultured Bacilli bacterium | reverse complement strand
GAAGCGATTCGAACGCTTGACCCACGCCTTAGAAGGGCGTTGCTCTATCCAGCTGAGCTACCAGGACGTAATCAACTGATAATGTTGATTATACATGATTTTTGATTATGATTCAATATCTTTTTTGTATTTTTTTGCAACTTCTACATCATTTACACGAAAAGATACCTCTTCTACATCATAATTATCAAATACAGAACTAGCAACCGTATAAATGACTTCTTCTAACACTTGATTGTTGCTATCAAACAAACAATCATTGAAATCAAGAATCATCGTTGCATCAGAGTCTATCAATTGATAATTCAACAGTTCGGCATCTTGATCTAAAAAACTTGTTAAATTTGGTTGATAAATATAATTACTCGATAAATTTTCAACAATAATTTGAATTTTTTCTCTTGTATCATTCACATATTTCGTAACAGGAACAACATAATAGGTATCATCTACCAATGTTAGATAAGAAATAGAAACTTTTTTGATCCCATCAAGAGCTGTATATTCATAAACCTTGTTGATTCCAAAATCTCTAGTAAGTTTTTCCGGTAAGATTTTACCTGTTTGAGGTAGTTTTGTCAAAGGGCTTCCGTTTACTTGGATCATAACGGAAGTAATATCAGGAAATGACGTAACACTATAGACAATTGCTTCCACCATTCGTTCTTCTAACGATCGATCAATTTCTAAAAAGGCATCATTAAAGTCCAATGTTAAAACACCTTGTTCTAACGAACTATGTAATAGTTTGGTTTTTTCAGATAAAATGCCCGTAAGCCCATCCGGCAAAGGAAAACCCGAATTGATTGTCAAGGCACGAATCAGGCTGGCAATTTTTTCTAGCGTATGATTCCCCTCTAACATCAAAGATGTCTTGACTAACAAACGATTGTTACCTAACAGATAAACCGCATGGGTATCTAATTTATCGACATATTCGACGGTATAATCAACATCTAATTTTTCTGGTTCTAAATCATCTTTGGTTGGCAAAAAATAGACAACCATCAGTAAAAAAACAGTAAATGTCGTAAGTAATATTTTTTGTAGAGCCTTTTTCTTTAACATGAAATCACCTAATTCATCTTATGAAAAGAATAAAAAATGATACCAAAGAAAAAAGCCCCTTCACAAAAAGCTTTCTTTTTATTTTTGGTATTTTTAAAATTCAATGCGATTACCACTATGATGATTTCTTAAATCCATCACATCAACGGCACTCTCTTTTAAAATATCAGCTTCAATTCGACGTTCTGTTTTCTTTCGAAGTTGATAAAACAGTAATGCCAAAATGGTAATGATTAGTGGTGCATAAGTAATCCATGGATTGGGTGTATCATTGGTTACTTTTTTACTTAATACCAAATAGATAATTACGCCATCATAAATGATACTAATGATACTTGGAATTGCATATCGCAAGCGACAATTACGAATTCTTTTATCAATGGTATGAAAGCAATGAAAAAAGATGATCATTGGAATAATTGCGGTGATGCAATAGATAATAGCAAAATACATGTTACCCACTTCCTATTCTACTAATAGAATATCATTTTTTTTCATTAGAATCAATCCACATCTTGCAAATCTTTCATACGGATCATATAAAGTGCTTTGTCTTTCCAGAAACCATAAAAGACTTCTTCGCGAGTAACATGTTCTTTTTCTAACAGATGATCCAACCATTTTTTATCTTTCTTGAGTTGTTTTAATGTGTCATATTGAATTTTCCCGTCCAAAATAAGGGGTAATGGATAATCGCCATGTACCGATTTACTTTTTTCAAAAATGGATAATTTCCCAGATGTTTCTAAAATCGCATAATCGACGGATTCGATCGATTTGATTTTTTGTTGGCGTAACTGTGTTAATAGATCGTCTACATTATATCGCTGTTTTATCATTTCTTTAAAATTGATAATACCACGGTTAATAATCACCGATGGTTTTCCATCAAAGAGATCTCTTACTTTACTAGATTTTAGGGAAATATAAGCCAAAAGGATTTCAATGCCTGCGAGTAATAGCATTGGTAAAATCGATAACCAAATGGCCTCTTCGTGGTTTTCTATCGAAATAGCTGCCAATTCGGCAATTAAAATGGAGACCGTCAAATCGACAACTCCTAACTGCCCCACTTCTCTTTTACCCATCACACGATAAATGAGCGTAATCAATGTATAGAAAATAAGCGTTCTCAATAAAACTGTTATATATTCCATTGTATCACCTATTATCATTATGGTTCTTGGTATTATTTTTTATTCTCCTCATAAAATGAATTAGAGGTGAATTATGAAATGTGTACAATATCTCATTGGACTTGGGATTACTTTGGGATTTCTAATCATCATGGGTCTTCTTCTTACTTTATTCTATTATTTTGATTTCGTATCATTATCTTTTGTTCAGTGGTTCAAAATTGTGCTTACTATTTTGGGTATCTTTGGTGGTAGTTTTTATATTGGAAGGCGTAGCGAAGAAAAGGGTTTTTTAGAAGGGATGAAATTTGGAGCGATCTATTTATTGTTCATGATTATCATACAATTATTTTGCAACCGCTTTTCTTTTTCTCTCACTGAAGGTTTATTTTTGCTCATTTCTTTTCTACCAGCGGTATTGGGAGGAATGATTGGTATCAATTTTAAAGAAAAAAAGAACACTTAACGCTTGATCAAGAAGCGTTTTTTTCGTGAAAAAAAGTAGAAGATGTTACTCTTCTACTGTATCAAATTGTGAATTATATAGATTTGCATAGAATCCATTTTTTTCTAGCAAAGATTCATGGGTCCCTTGTTCGACAATATCGCCATCTTTCATGACTAAGATCAAATCGGCATTTTTAATCGTCGATAAACGATGGGCAATGATAAATGATGTCCTGCCTTCCATCAAATGATCCATAGCTTCTTGAATCAAGATTTCTGTTCTGGTATCGACAGATGAAGTTGCTTCGTCTAAAATTAAAATTTTTGGATCTTTTAAAATCACACGAGCAATTGTCAACAATTGTTTTTGACCTTGAGAAATATTGTCGCTTTCTTCGTTAATTACCATATCATATCCATCTGGTAGTGTTCGAATAAAGTGATCCACATGGGCCGCAATGGCAGCATCTTCGACTTCTTCATCGCTGGCATCTAATTTTCCATACCGAATATTTTCACGGACCGTATCAGAATATAACCATGTATCCTGGAGGACCATTCCAAATTGGCTTCGTAATTCATCGCGTTTATAATCACGGATATCGACACCATCGACCTTAATGCTTCCTTTAGTGACATCATAGAAACGCATTAACAGTTTTACCATCGTCGTTTTTCCGGCACCCGTCGGACCAACAATGGCAATTTTCTGCCCTTTTTTGACACTCGTATTGAAATCATGAATGATAATTTGATTGTCGTTATAACCAAATTGAACATGTTCGAAGGTGACATTTCCTTCCATTCTACTTGGATCGGCTGGTGTTTTCGTATCTGGCACTTCTTCTTCCGCATTTAAGAATTCAAAGACTCGTTCTCCAGCGGCAGCCATCGATTGCAAAAGGTTCATGATTTGCGCAATTTGCGTAATTGGATTCATGAATTGTCTGGTATATTGTGTGAATGACAAAATATCTCCTACTTCAATTCTATTCTTGATAACCATGTATCCTCCTAAAATGGATACCAAAACATAACCTATATTACCAATAAACGTAATAATTGGATGCATCAAGCTAGAGAAGAATTGACTCTTCCAAGCGGTACGATACAAAACATTATTATTGACACGAAATTCTTCCAATGACTTTTGTTCGCGGTTAAACATCGATACAATATCGTGTCCTCCGTATACTTCTTCGACTTGACCATTGACATGTCCTAGATATTCTTGTTGGGCAAGGAAGTATTTTTGTGAGTGTTTTACAACGAATGTAATCAAAAATAAGGCAAGCGGAATAATCAATAATGTAATCAAAGTCATCGTTACATTGATGGAAAACATCATCACTAAAATGCCGATCAACAGCGTCATCGATGACACAACTTGTGTTACACTTTGATCTAAGTTTTGGCTCATCGTATCGACATCGTTCGTAACACGTGATAACACTTCACCGGTGGTACGAGATTCAAAGTATTTTAATGGAATGCGATTGATTTTTTCCGATATTTCTTTTCGTAACCGATAGGTTAATTTTTGTGTCACTCCTGACATAATCCAAGTTTGGATATAAGAGAAGAACATACTGATTAAGTAAAGTCCTAACAATGTCATTAAAATGCCCGCGATCTTTTCAAAATCGATACCGGCCGATGTTCCTAACACTTTTCCGATTAAACCATTATAGATTTCAGTCGTGGCACGTCCTAATACTTTTGGTCCAATAATAGAGAAAATGGCACTTCCAATGGAAAAGAGAATGACAAGGAAAATAGCAATTTTATACGTTGATAAATAACGAAATAAGCTCTTCATCGTGCCTTTGAAATCTTTGGCTTTTTCCCCCATCATCGCGCTATTTCCTCCTGGTCCGCCTCGTCTAGGAGCGTGATTGATTTTTTCTTTACTCATTGGTTAACTCCTCCTTTGACAATTGACTTTCGGCAATTTCACGATAAACATCACAATTTTTCAATAATTCTTCATGCGTACCTTTTCCAACCACTTTTCCTTCATCTAAGACGAGAATTTGATCGGCATGCATAATGGTACTTACCCGTTGGGCGACGATAAAGATGGTTGCCCCATCAATTTCTTTGTATAAGGCTTTTCTAAGTTCGGCATCTGTTTTGAAGTCCAACGCTGAGAAACTATCGTCAAAAACATAGATCTCTGGATGAGAAGCAATTGCTCTGGCAATCGATAACCGTTGCTTTTGCCCACCGGATACGTTGGTTCCGCCTTGAGAAATCGGACTATTGTACTTCTTATCTTTTTCTTCAATAAAGGATGTTGCTTGAGCAATCGATGCTGCTTTCTTCATTTCTTCTTCTGTTCCGTCAGGGTTACCATAGAGAATGTTAGAGGCAATCGTTCCCGAGAAAAGAACACCTTTTTGTGGCACAAAGCCAATTTTATCATGTAAATCGTGCAAGCGAACATCTTTGATATTGACTCCATCAATTAAGATTTCACCTTTGGTAACGTCATACAAACGAGGAATCAAATTGATTAACGTACTCTTTCCGCTTCCGGTACTACCAATAAAGGCTGTCGTTGTTCCTGGTTCAGCGGTAAAGGTAATATCCGTTAAGACATTTTCATCGCTATCAGGGTATTGGAAACTAACATTTTTAAATTCGACTAGTCCTTGCACACGACGACCAAACGATTTTGGATTTTCTGGATCTTTCACTGCAGGTTCCGTATTTAATACTTCAGCAATCCGGCCAATCGAAACGTTTGCTCTTGGTAACATAATCGAAAACATTGAAATCATCAAGAATGCCATAACGATTTGCATCGTATATTGAATGAAGGCTAAAAGATCTCCTACTTGCATGATACCATCGTTAATACCATAGGATCCCCGCCATACGATTAAGACACAGATTGCATTCATCGTAAACATCATCGTCGGCATCATAATACCCATTAACCGACTGACAAACAATTGCGTGT
>CANTWQ010000008.1 GCA_947853365.1 uncultured Bacilli bacterium | reverse complement strand
AATGCTCTTCCTCCAGGTGTCGTTTCCGGATTACCAAACATGACTCCTACTTTTTCCCGTAACTGGTTAATGAAGATAGCAATCGTTTTGGTCTTATTGATCGTTCCCGATAACTTTCTTAATGCCTGACTCATCAAGCGTGCCTGTAATCCCACATGGGAATCACCCATCTCCCCATCAATTTCAGCTTGAGGAACCAAGGCCGCAACACTATCGATCACAACAATATTGACCGCTTCACTACGCACCAACGCTTCACAAATTTCTAATGCCTGTTCTCCTGTATCCGGTTGAGCAAGCAATAGTTCGTTGATATTCACACCTAAATTTTTAGCATAAACAGGATCCAGTGCATGTTCGGCATCAATAAAAGCCGCTCTCCCTCCTTCTTTCTGCACTTCCGCAATGGCATGCAGAGCAAACGTTGTTTTTCCCGAAGACTCCGGTCCATAAATTTCAATAATTCTACCCTTGGGATAACCACCAACACCAAGAGCAATATCGAGCGCTAAACTTCCCGAAGAACAAACATCAATTTCCATATGTTTATTCTCACCCAATTTCATAATCGCACCTTTGCCAAATTGTTTTTCAATATCATTTAAAACTTGCTCTAATGCTTTTTCTTTATCTACTGTTTTATTCATTTTGAACCTCCCTAACATAAATGAATTTCAAGATCTATATTCATCATAACTGTTTTTTTTAAAAAAAGCAATACCCAAATTCAAACATTTGTTTGTTTACTGTTCGATAAAAAAAGAAGCCTAAACTTCCTTTCATGTTCGTTGATAATTACGATATCCTTCCCACGTTTGAAAGACCACCATAATGGTTGCAAAATACAAGAAGAATAAATCTACACGAATTTCCCATAACTCAAACGGCAAATTATAAAATAACGTCAATAGAATGCCAACAAAGAGTCCGATACGACAGATCAAAGCACTTCCCAAATCTTGCATCGTTTTCCCTTTCAGTAACAACAAATAACGAAAGATCAAAAGAAGAAAATCGCAAGCAATAAAAATCATTGCCACTAAAATGGAAACGAACCCGATGGAAGATAGATAAACAAGGAGTAGATCCACTACTACAATATCAATCAAATAAATCCATTCTTTTCGTAACAAATCCATTTGCTTCCGTTTAGCATGCACAAAGTCAACAATCGATAGTATCACGTAAATCAAAAATAAAATACCCGCCACGATATACTTACTACTAATTGGAATATTCAAAAGTAAATATTGTGGAAAAGAAACACCAATCATCGAAAATGGAAACATGAGCAAAAACAATAAAACAATCCCAATAATAACTCTTGCAAAAGAACTCCCCGTCAAATGTTTCATAACCGCATCACCTCAACTTCACTGCCACACAGCTCTTCTGTTTGATTCGCTTCTTGATTTCCCAAAACGAAAAACAAAAGATATAGCAAAAGGAAAAATAAAACAATGCCCAATATCACAAGCACAACTGGGCCATAATTCTTTTTCGGTTTCGGCAACTTCGTATACGGCGATACTATCTTCTTTTCCGACACTTCTTCGCCATCCATTTTTTTTCTTGCTTCCTGAATATCCGCCAATGAAATACGAGACGTTTTCTCAAACAAAAAATCATTGAATTCATCTGTAATTTGTTCCAGATTGACCCCCAAATATTTGGCATACTCCAAAACAAACGATTTTAATTCGTAAATATCTTTAAAAGCACGAGTATTTCCGCTTTCAATATGATCTAATTGTGACGAAGGAATTTTCAAGTCATCGCTTGCTTCTTCCAAACTGACGCCATGACTCATTCTCGTTTCCTTCAGATACGCCCCAATCTCTTTCACGATAAAGTCACCTCTTTATAAATAATCGACAAAAAAAATAATACTTTATAAGCCATGTTCTGTACCTATCGCTAGGTGACAAACATCTATCTACTGATTGCTCAGTCCTTGAATCCGTTATCCTTCCTTCATCAAGACTCTCCTACCATAATTTGGATTTCTCACTTGTTGGGTTTACCGCGTTTCACTCTTTTTCTTTCGAAAAAGCATCGTCACTGTGGCACTTTATGATTACTATGACCAGTGAAGGTCACCTCATCGCCGTTAGATTTTTAAAATCTACCCTAGGTTATGGTTTCCCTAGGAACAAACAGGAAAGGCATCACAGCCTTTGTGAGCATGGACTTTCCTCTATATTCCAAAGAATACAGCGTTTGTCAAAGTATTATTCATCTTTGTCATTATCATATACGATTTTTTCTAGTTGTGAAAGACGTCGCATAATATCGACATTTGTCATTTCTTTTTCGCTAGATTTGGCAATTTCTACAGACATCTTCATATTGCGAAGTTCCTGCTTCAAGCGCATAATTTCATTCATCAATTCTTCTTTCTCATCTTCCAAATCATGAATGATTGCTTCAAATTGTTCATAATCGCCAATAATAATATCGAGGAATTGATCTACTTCCTTCAAGCGATATCCTCTTGTATCAATTTTAAAATCCTTTTCCAAGATATCTTTTGGACTTAAAGCAATTTTGTTCTGATACATATACTTCACCAATCCCTTACTTTTATATTATCACAAGAAAATGGGAAAAAGTCAATGAAGTCTACCCATTCTTTTTATAAATTAGTTCTAATTTAATCATTCGCACCCGATCGTTCATTAACCGAAATATTTCTAAAACATGTTCTTCTCTCATGGAATCCTCCTTACCACTAGCATACACTTCTATTCTTTCAATTTCCACCATTTCGACAAAAGTAGAACTTATATGACAAAATCGTCAGAAGATTTTTATGGTAAAATTTCTCTATTTATAGTATAATTCATATAGGTGAACGAGATGAATTATCCAAAAGGGGTCAAAGCACCAATTAAAAGCACAAAAAAAGATATCGTCTATGGTAACCGCGGTATGGATTTAGAAGAAGATTTAAATACAACCAATGCTTACTACCGGCAAATAGACAAAGCATATATATACAAGAAACCAACACCGATTAAAATAACGAAAGTGGATTACAAAAAAGCAAAAATTACAGAGGCTTTTTTTGCCAGCCCCTCAACAACAGATTATAATGGACTATGGCAAGGAAAATACATTGATTTCGAAGCCAAAGAAACCAAAAACAAACATTCGTTTCCACTAAAAAACATTCATCCCCATCAATTAGAACATATGAAACATATCATCAAGCATGGTGGGATTTGCTTTTTCATCATCCGTTTTACAACCAGAATGGAAACCTATCTCATTCTTGCTTGCGATCTTTTTGAACTGATCGATGATGAAGCATCTGTTGCCTATGATAAAATAAAAGAAAAAGGTTATTTGTTAGAAGAAAAATGGCAACCACGAATCGATTACTTAAAAGTAATTGAAGAAAAATTTGGAGGTAGATAAAATGGCCAAAAAGAAAGAAAATATCAAAGGAAAAACCAATAGAAATATCACCGTGAAAAAAAATAAAACCATAAAAAGAAGAAATACAGTAACAAAAGAAACGAAAGAGCCAACGGATCCAAAAACACTAGAAATTTTAATGGCCCTTGGTGTATTGTTTCTTATCATCAGTTATTTTACAATGGGACTCATTACAACAATTATTTTAGTTGTCGGTATTGCCCTCATCATAGGTATCAGTTACTTGATGAAAAAGATGAATAAAAATTCAAAAAAGCGAAAAGTACTTAATACCCTAGCGATTATCTTTTTATCATTCTGTATTGTCGGATCTCTTGCGGCATCAGGTTTACTTCTTTACGTTGTATTTACCGCACCGGATTTCGATCCAAATGAATTAAATAACAAAGAATCGACGATCATCTACGATGCATCAGGAAATGAAATAGTAAGACTCGGTACCGAATTAAGAGAAAACATCACCTATGATGAATTACCACAAGTGTTTATCGACGCCTTAATTGCTACCGAAGATTCTAGATTTTTCCAACACAATGGCTTTGATGCACCTCGTTTTTTAAGCGCTTCCATCAAACAATTATTAGGAAATAGAAATGCCGGTGGGGCTTCTACTTTATCCATGCAAGTGGTAAAGAACACCTATACAGATGCCACTTTGGATTCCGGTCTAAAAGGTATCATCCGTAAATTTACCGATATCTATTTAGCTGTTTTCAAATTAGAAAAAAACTATACTAAGCAACAAATTATCGAATTCTACGTCAATAACCATTCGCTTGGTGGAACTGTGTTTGGAGTACAAGAAGCAGCCAATACTTATTTTAACAAGGATATTCGTGATTTAACCCTCGCAGAAGCATCCATTTTAGCCGGAATGTTCCAAGCACCAACCACTTATAACCCAGTGAAAAATCCGGAAAACGCCGAAAAAAGACGGGCCGAAGTTTTATACTTAATGGTAAGACATGGATATATTTCACAAGCCGAAGCCGATGCAGCGAATGCCATACCAGTAGAAAGTCTTGTCGCATCAGGCGGTAGTTCCATTGATTCAGAATATCAAGACTATATTGATACTGTGTTAGATGAATTAAATACCAAATATAATATCTACTTTACCCAAACACCGGTTTTAATCTACACTAATATGGATGCCGAAAAGCAAAAACAAATTACAGATATTTTCAACGGTACATCCTCTGCCTTTACTTGGCAAAATGACACTGTTCAAGCAGGTGTTGGTGTCGTAGAGAATGCAACCGGAAAACTCATAGCCGTTGGAGCAGGACGTAACCGTGTTGGAGAAAGAAGTTTAAATTACGCTGAAACAAAGCAGCAAATCGGATCTACCGCTAAACCAATTTTTGATTACGGTCCAGGAATTGAATATAATAACTGGTCTACTTATGAACAATTTAACGATGAACCATGGAGTTATACCAATGGACCATCCATCAATAACTCGGATATGAAGTTTATGGGATGGATGAGTCTTAGAACAGCATTATCCTTATCTCGTAATATTCCAGCTTTAAAAGCATTTCAAAGTCTAGATAGAAACAAAATCATCGAATTTGCAACCAATTTAGGAATTGAACCAGAAATTGAAAACGGATACTTACACGAAGCTCACGCCCTAGGATCATTTAGTGGAGCAACTCCAATCCAGATGGCCGCAGCATATGCCGCATTTGCCAATGGAGGAACCTATAACGAACCATATACGATCAATCGTATTGTCTACCGTGAAACAGGAGAAGAAGTACCGATCGAAGTAGAAAATCACCGTGCTATGAGTGACGCAACCGCCTTTATGATTACTGACGTATTAAAGACTTCCGTACAATCTGGTCTTGCTTCAGGAGTTCGAATGAATGGTGTCAATCTAGCAGCCAAAACAGGTACTACCAACTTCCCACAAGAAGCTTTAGATCAATATAATATTCCATGGGGATCAGTAAAAGATGCCTGGGTTGTCGGATATGATCCACAATACTCCATCGGTATGTGGTATGGATATGAAGATATTACCAAAGGATATAACACTTCAGCCCAAGCAACCAGATATCGTAGTCTTCTCTTTAAAGCTTTAGGTAATATTGTATTTACCAAAAACAATCAAGACTTCACCGTACCAAATAGTGTTGTTAAAGTAGGAGTCGAAGTAGGAAGTAACCCAGCCCTACTACCAAGTGAAAATACCCCCGAAGACCAAATTGTTTACGAATACTTTAAATCAGGTGCCGAACCAACCGAAGTATCTGCCAAATATCAAAAATTACAAACACCACAGAACTTCACTGCCACTTATAATGAACAAAATAAAACCGTCTCGCTCCGTTGGTCAGCCATTCCAACCCCAGCCGGAAATAGTTCTTATGGATCATTTGGTTACAACGTATATTTCAACAATACACTATTAGGATTTACGAGTGAAACATCTTACAGTTTTGAAACCTCTGCTCCAGATGGAACCTATCGCGTCGTTGCAACCTTCCAAAATTACACGAGCAATCAATCGGATGCTGCAACGGCAACCATTCAAACCAGACAAGATCCAAGTGAGGATGAAGAGGAAGAAGAAGAAAACACCGATTATACGGCCTACTTAATCGGCGATAAGTTTAACGAAATCAAAGTAGGAGGAACTTATACTGATCCAAACCCACCAATTCAAGTAATCGAAAACAGTACAGAAAAAGATATTACGGATGAAGTAATCGATGGTGGAGGTCTTTCTATCACCATTACCGATAGTGAAGGAACCAAATATAATCAAATCGATACCAACAAAGTAACCGTTTATTCCATTACGTATCGTATCAATTATAAGGGATTCCAAAAATCATTCGTACGAACCGTATCTGTCACAAACTAAAAAGTGCCTAGCGCACTTTTTTCATTTATCCTAACCAAAAATGACTGACTAACATAATCAAAATACCACAACCAAAAGAAACAAAAGTAATTGACTTTTTGCGATAGGAACAAGAAGTGGGCAATAATTCATAACATGCAATAGAAGTCATAATTCCCGCGATCATCGAAAGTAATAGCCCCATCACAAAAGAGTTCATCCATGGTCCTAAAAAAAGATACGCAAGAAGAGCACCCAATGGTTCCGATAATCCCGATATCAAGGTATAGAAAAAAGCCAAATATTTCTTCCCAGTCGCATAATAGATTGGAACACTAATACTAATACCTTCAGGAATATTATGAAGTGCAATCGCTAAAGCTAATGTCATTCCTAACGAAGTATCCACTCTAGTCGTTACAAATGTCGCAATTCCTTCCGGAATATTATGTAAAATAATGGCCAACATTGCAATCAACCCAACGCGATATAATTTTGATGTAGTCATCATTCCTTCCCCACTTGGTAAATAACGATCGATGAATAGTGATAGAACGACACCAAGGGCAAAAAACAAGGCACTCAATAAAAGAGACGGTATCACAAAAAAAGTTTCACGAAACAAGCCATAACCAGAAGGCAATAAATCCGTAATAGACACACATAACATGACCCCACTGGCAAATCC
>CANTWQ010000007.1 GCA_947853365.1 uncultured Bacilli bacterium | reverse complement strand
AATGTTTCACGTGAAACATTGTTTATAGTTTTTAAAATCATAGAATTAAGAATTGATTAGTATTTATATAATTAAAAAAACGTTTTATAATCATTCAATCCATAAAAACTATTTTTTCTACGCAACCATATTGATAATTAAAATATGAGTCTTAATGAGTGACGAACAAACGTACGGAATATTGCTATATTCTTTCTGAATTTTTGTGCATAATAAAAGTCTTTTTAATAAAAGACTTTTATATGTTTCACGTGAAACATTGTTCATAAATTATTTCCCGGGAAATAATTATAATACTTCATTATCTGAATTAGGAACATCAGATGAATGATCTGATGAAGATACATCCGTATTTTCTGTCGTAGGAATATCTTGATCAGATTCTTCATGATCAATTACTGCAACGCTGGCGACTTTTTGATCATCTTTTAAATGAATTAAACGAACTCCCTGCGTAGCACGACGTAAAGTGGAAATCTGATCCATCGGCATTCTCATCACAACTCCACTATTTGTAATAATCATCAAATCTTCGTTACCAGATACCGACTTCAAAGATACCATCTGTCCATTTTTTTCTGTAACGTTTAAAGCCTTAACTCCTTTACTTCCACGATGAGTTAACCGATATTCATCAATAGACGTCTTTTTACCATAACCATTTTCAGTTACAATCAAAACTTGTGTTTCAGGAGTAACAATCTCTGCTCCAACAACAATAGCATCTCCTAAATCAATCCCCTTAACACCAGAAGTACTACGACCCATTGAACGAATTTCTTCTTCTGCAAATCGAACCATTCGACCATTACTTGCACCAATAATTACCTCATTCGTACCATTAGTCTTTCGAACAGAAATTAATTCATCATCTTCCTTTAATATAATTGCAATCTTACCGCTCGAACGTATGTTCTCGAATTCGATGAGTTCCGTGCGCTTTACCAATCCAAATTTGGTAACAAATAATAAATATTTAGCTTCTTCGTTAATAGCATTTAAAGTAACAATAGAAGTAATAACCTCATTTTTCTCTAACGGAATTAAATTAACAATCGGTAAGCCCTTTGATTGACGACTAAACTCAGGAATTTCATATCCTTTCATACGATAAACTTTTCCGAAATTAGAGAAGAATAAAATATAATCGTGTGTTGACATCGTAAGCATTCGCTCGGCAAAGTCCTCATCATTAGTAGACATTCCTTTCACACCAACCCCACCACGATTTTGCGTACGATATGTATCTACAGGCAAACGTTTGATATATCCTTTATGCGTAAGAGTAACAATAATATGTTCTTCAGGAATTAAAGATTCATCATCGATATATTCAATAGCACTCATATCGATAGAAGTTCTTCGTTCATCACCATATTTATCACGAATTTCAATCATTTCATTCTTAATGATCTCTAAAATGCGTTCATTACTGGCTAAAATAGCATTTAAATCATCAATGAGAATCAATAAATCTTTTAACTCATCTTCGATTTTTTCTCTTTCTAGTCCAGTCAAACGACGTAATTTCATTTCAAGAATTGCTTGGGCTTGGGCTTCACTCAATCCATAGTTTTGCATCAAAGCAGCTTGGGCTTCACTATCACTTTCAGAAGAACGAATTAATTGAATGATAGCGTCGATATGATCAAGGGCAATTTTTAACCCCTCTAAAATATGCGCTCTTTTGGAAGCTTTATCCAAATCGAATTGTGTTCTTCGAACAATCACAGACTTTTGGAAATCCAAATATTTTTCTAAAATTTCATTTAAATTCAATACTCTTGGCTTTCCATCATCCAAAGCAAGTAAATTGATACCAAATGAAACTTGTAATTGTGAATATTTATATAGATTATTCAAAACCACATTGGCATTGGCTTCTCGTTTTAATTCAATTACAATCTTTAATCCATTTAAATCCGTTTCATCACGAATATCTGAAATACCATCAATGACTTTATTTCGTACCAATTCTGCAATTTTCTGAATCAAAACGGATTTATTCACTTGATATGGAATCTCAGTTACAACAATTCTTTGATGATTATTGTGATCCTCGATACTAGCACGTGACCGAATAATAATCGTTCCTTTTCCGGTTTCAAATGCTTTACGAATACCAGAATTTCCAAGAATAATACCGCCAGTTGGAAAATCAGGACCTTTTATATATTCCATTAACTCCACGTTCGTAATATCTGGTTGATCAATCTTGGCAATACAACCATTGATAACTTCTTTTAAGTTATGAGGAGGAATATTTGTTGCCATACCAACCGCAATTCCCATCGTACCATTAACTAAAATATTAGGAAAACGACTTGGAAGAACTGTAGGCTCCTGATGGAGTCCATCAAAATTATCGGCAAAATCAACCGTATTTTTATTGATATCTCTTAAAAGTTCCAAAGAAACTTTAGACAATCTTGCTTCCGTATAACGGTATGCCGCAGCACCATAACCATCAATAGAACCAAAGTTTCCATGACCATCAACCAAAGGATAACGATAATTGAAATCTTGTGCCATACGAACCATCGCATCATAAACAGAACTATCTCCATGTGGATGATACCGACCTAATACATCACCAACGGTAGTGGCACTTTTACGATATTGTTTATCCGGCGTTAAACCGTCCTCATACATGGTATATAAAATTCGTCGATGCACTGGTTTTAAACCATCTCTGACATCAGGTAAAGCACGAGCAACAATAACACTCATAGAATAATCCAAAAAGGAACTACGAACTTGCTCAGCAATATTGACATCTATTAACTTATGATCTGTTTCAATATTCATAAATACTCCCCCCTACACATCCAAGTTTTGTACATATCCAGCATTTTCCTCAATAAACTTCTTACGAGGTTCTACATCTTCACCCATTAAAATTTGGAATGTTTGATCTGCATAGATTGCATCTTCGATATTTACACGAATAAGACTACGATATCTAGGATCCATCGTTGTATCACACAATTCTTCCGGATCCATTTCTCCTAATCCTTTATTTCTAGAAATCTCACGCTTACTGTTTTCCGGCAATTTGGCAAGATATTCTTCCAATTCGGTATCATTTAATACATAATGAGCAGTTTTTCCCGTTACTACTTTATATAATGGCGGTTGTGCAATAAATACATGTCCTTGCTCGATTAACGGTTTAAAAAAGCGATAAAAGAAAGTTAAAAGCAAAGTAGAAATATGTGCACCGTCCACATCAGCATCGGCCATAATAATGATTTTATTATAACGAAGTTTATCAATATTAAATTCTTCACCGATGCCAGTTCCAAGCGCTGTAATTAACGATCTAATTTCTTCATTTCCCAAAACACGATCAAGTCGTGCCTTTTCGACATTTAAAATCTTTCCACGTAAAGGTAAAATTGCCTGTGTCTTAGAATCTCTTCCTGAAACAGCGCTTCCTCCTGCCGAATCACCCTCGACGATAAATAATTCACAGATAGATGCATCTTTACTAGAGCAATCGGTCAATTTTCCTGGTAAGGAAGATATTTCAAGCGCACTCTTTCTTCGGGTCAATTCACGTGCTCTTTTAGCCGCAACACGAGCTCTCGCTGCCGTTGTTGCTTTCTCAACAATCACTTTTGCTTCATCAGGATGCTCTAACAAAAATCTTTCAAATGACTCAGCAAAAATACGATTGGCAATGCCTCTAACTTCTGCATTTCCTAATTTTGTTTTCGTTTGGCCCTCAAATTGTGGATTTGGATGCTTACAAGAAATAATCATGGTAATTCCTTCACGAACATCCTCACCTGTTAAAGGTTCGTCATTTTCCTTTAATAATTTATTAGAAAGAGCATATTTATTAAGTACTCTCGTCAAGGCCATCCGAACCCCATCTTCATGCGTTCCACCTTCAGGCGTAGTAATATTGTTAACAAATGAATAAATAGAAGAAGTATAAGATTCATTATATTGTAAAGCAACTTCCAAAGAAATATCATTTTCTTTACCATTGATATCAATAATAGTTGGATGAATAGGTGTTTTGGTTTCATTTAACATTTTAACATATTCACTAATTCCACCCTCATATAAGAATTCATCTTTGACTTCATCTTCGCGTTCATCAAATAATAAGATACGTAATCCGCGATTTAAGAATGCTAATTCTTGTAAACGATTTCTCAATATCTCATAATTAAAAATAGTTGTTTCTGTAAAAATTTCAGGATCTGGCTTAAATGTAACTGTCGTTCCGGTTCGATCCTTTGAGCATTGATCAATAATTTTTAATGGTTCTATTGGATGACCACCATGTTCATAACGTTGAAAATAAACGTTTCCATTTTTATAAACACGGACCTCCATCCATTCTGACAAGGCATTGACAACACTGGCTCCAACACCATGAAGTCCTCCGGATACTTTATATCCTCCACCACCAAATTTACCACCAGCATGAAGTATAGTAAAAATAGTTTCAACAGTAGAAATTCCTGTTTTAGGATGTATACCCGTAGGAATACCCCTACCATCATCCTTGACTGTAACAGATTCATCAGTATTAATCACAATTTCTATATCGTCACAAAATCCAGCTAAAGCCTCATCAACAGCATTATCAACAATTTCCCATACTAAATGATGCAAGCCTCTTTCTCCAGTAGTTCCAATATACATACCAGGCCTTTTTCTAACTGCTTCTAATCCTTCTAAAACTTGAATTGATTCAACTCCATAATTATCACTTTTCATACATTTACCATCCCATCTAAATCTATAATTTTTGCATTTTTTAATATTTTCTTCTTTATATTA
>CANTWQ010000006.1 GCA_947853365.1 uncultured Bacilli bacterium | reverse complement strand
ATGAAATTCCACAAAGTGCTGCGGGGAAAAATATCATGACAACGGAACCAAAATTTGTTCCAAATCAAGCGGCGAAAGTTCAAATCGATGATTTTTCCTGTAATATTCGTTTAATCGATTGTGTTGGTTATTTGATTGATGATGCGAAAGGTGCTGAGGATGAAAATGGCCCTAGAATGGTAAAAACACCATGGTATGATGATCCAATTCCATTTGTCGAAGCTGCGGAACTGGGGACGGAAAAGGTGATTAAAGATCATTCGACGATCGGTATTGTCGTGACAACGGATGGTTCGATTGGTGAATTTACCAGAAAAGATTATTTTGAAGCAGAAGCTCGTGTGGTATCGGAGTTACAAGCGATTGGTAAACCTTTCATTGTCGTTTTAAATTCGACACATCCAATGCTTCCAGAAACAGAACGGTTGGCCGAAGAGTTACATGCAGAATATCAAGTACCAGTTTTACCAATGAATATTGAAAGTATGAATGAAAAGGATATTTATGATATTTTAAGAGAAGCTTTGTATGAATTCCCAATTTTAGAAGTGCAAGTGAATATGCCAGAGTGGATTGCTATTTTGAATGCCAAACATCCAGTCAAAAAATGCTATATTGATGCGATTTTAGAAAGTGTAACACAAGTAGATAAATTGCGGGATATCGAATCGATTACGGGTCATTTTTTGGATCATCCAGAAATTGCCAAAGCTTATTTGTCAGAGGTAAATCCAGCGACGGGGATTGTTACGATTTCATTAGAAGCACCAGGGGATTTATACAATCAGGTATTGACGGATATTATTCAAATCGATGTTAGAAATAAAGCAGAACTTCTATCACTATTTCAAGAATACAATGAAGCAAAAAGAGAATATGATCAAGTAAAATATGCTCTAAAGATGGTCAAACAGACGGGTTATGGGGTAGCTTCTCCGACATTGACGGATATGAAATTAGACACTCCAGAAATTACGAAACAAGGCAGTAGATATGGTGTGAAATTGAAGGCCGTCGCGCCAAGTATTCATATGATTCGAGTGGATGTGCAAAGTACGTTTGAACCAATTATCGGCAGTGAATTACAAAGTAAAGAGTTAATTAACTATTTGATGAAAGATTATGAAACTGATCCTCAAAGTATTTGGAAAAGTGAAATCTTTGGTCGGAGTTTGGATGTGATTGTGCAAGAGGGTATTCAATCCAAAATCAGTTTGATGCCAGATAATATTCGTTATAAATTGCAAAATACGTTAACAAAAATCGTAAATCGTGGATCAAATAATATGATCGCCATTGTATTATAAAAGAACCTAGGAATGGTTCTTTTTGATTGCAATAATCCAGGTAGTAAAACCAGCCAGCGAAAGAATCGTGGCTATATGTTCTATGGTTGTTTTTTGAAATTTTAGTTCATAGGTTCCATCCTGGTCAATGATGGCACTTACAAATCCTTTTTCGTTTTCAAAAACAGAATATTGTTTGGTATCGTTCGTCAGTTGGTATCCGGTATAGAAAATACGAGGAAGTTCAATGGTTGTTTCTTCTGTTAAGTTTGATACATGAAATTTGATATATTCATTTTGCGCTTTTTCTATGGTGATTATGGTATCATTATTAGAGGTATTGTGGATTTCATGATCTCGTTCTTGATAGTATGTTTCATTTAACTTTACTTTTTCTGGAAGATATTCTTGTGAATGACCCATGGCGAGGTTATCTTCTACTTGACTGGTCGTAAGGTAGGTATGTGTTGATAGTTTCTGTAATAGTGGAATGCTTGTAATGAGTGAGAGAATTATGACGACGATCACGATTTGATTTTGATATTTTTTGATTTTGGTAAAGAAATAGATGGCACTAAGACTCATGCTAAAAAGGAGAATGGTTTCAAGACGCCATGAAAATTGAATCATATAGAGAAAATGTGGCATGATTTCCCATG
The DNA here is from genome assembly GCA_947853365.1 of uncultured Bacilli bacterium. Classification (GTDB taxonomy): domain Bacteria; phylum Bacillota_I; class Bacilli_A; order RF39; family UBA660; genus Faecenecus. The sequence goes on along the minus strand of CANTWQ010000006.1, from coordinate 2,160 downwards.
GAAAAAATGATAAGGAAAGAAGAAATGAAATACCTGTTAGATAGAGGAGAAACGTCAAGATGCGTGTTTTTTTTTCTTCTTTGATATAAGCGTATAGACTAAGAAGAAAGAAAAGAAAAGTGAGCAAGGGAATATACCTAGGGACTTCCCAACTATAATCCGATAAGGGAACAAAATAATCTTTTAAAGTATTGTTGTAGGTTTGTAAGTAAATGAGACCTGATAGATAATTTTCTTTAAAGACGAGGTAGTTGGCTCCACTTTTTTGTACAAAAAGTGTTGTTAACATAGGTAGTGCGAGTGCGGTAATGATACATACGGATAATATTTCTATTTTTAAATGATCTTTTTGAAATATCGTTTTTCGATAGATCCAAAGAAATGGTATCATGAGAATCGTAAAGAAGAGCGCTAAGACGAGATGAGAATAGAGAAGCCCAACATAGCCAAGAACAAAGAAGATTAGAAAGTATTTTGGTTTTTTATCAATGAGATGGTAAAGTCCAATGAAAATAAGGGGAATAAAAAGAAAAGTAAAAACTTCGTTTAGTGCTCCTCTTACAATGATATTTCCCAACCGATAAGGGAAAAAGAGATAGATTGTGGTTGCTAAGAGGGCACATAGATTATGATTGGATAATTTTTTGGCTAGATAAAAGATAAGAAAAGCGGTTGTTAATGTGATTAGGTAGTAGGTAATGGTGATGGTATCCAGGGTAGTGAGGTGAAAGTTTGACAAAAAGACGTTGAGGTATGCCGTGACGGTGTGGGGAAGTGGTGGATAGAATAGATGGGTTCCATATCCAAATCCATTCCCGGCATCATTTAATAGACGATGAGGGATGATATTTTCTTTGATGTCTTCTGTTAATTCATTGATATTGGCAACATGAAAATTCGTATCATGTCCTAAAATATCCGGTTCTGTTAATATTGGTAACATACTAATCGTTGCCAATAAAATAATTGTAACAATGATTAAAACTCTTTTTTTCATAGTGCGACTCCTTGTTTTTATTTTAACATGTTCTAATCATTTGTGAAATATGGTAATTTTACCGTAAAAACTTGTCTTTTTTCGTTAATTTTATTGCTTTTCCCTATAAAATATGGTACTTTGTATATGTAAGCATAGTAAGTGCTACATAGAAATTATTGGAGGTTTATAAACATGAAAAAAGTAGAATTAGTAGAAGCTGTAGCAGAAAAAGCTGGATTAACAAAAGCAGATGCTACTCGGGCTATCGATGCTACATTTGAAGCAATCACAGAAGCATTAAAACAAGGAGATAAAGTAACGTTAGTTGGTTTCGGTACATTTGGTGTATCAGAAAGAGCTGCACGTGAAGGACGTAATCCAAGAACAGGTGCACCTGTTCAAATCGCTGCTAGAAAAGCAGTTTCATTCAAAGCAGGATCAGCTTTAAAAGATTCAGTTAACTAAAAGCCATTTGGCTTTTTTTTTTGGCTTTTTCCTTTAGTGCACTCAAGGGATATGTTATAATAAAGTAGGTGATGCTATGTTAAAAATAGCTTTAAAGATACTAAATATTATTGAAGATCATGGTTTTAGTGCTTATATTGTAGGTGGATTTGTTCGAGACTATTTATTGGGATTGGATTCTAAAGATGTAGATATTACTACGAATGCAACACCACGGGATATTAAAACCATTTTTGCAGATGCTTGTTTACCAAACGATGACTATGGTTCGGTTAAAGTTATTTATAAAAATATTCGTTTTGAAATAACGACTTATCGAAGGGAAACGACCTATCAAGATAATCGGCGACCTGATAGTATTACGTATGTAGATGATTTATTAACGGATTTAAAACGACGAGACTTTACGATTAATACGATTTGTATGGACAAACAAAAAAAGATTATAGACCCACTACATGGTATAGAGGATCTACATAAAAAGTGCATTAGAACTATAGGAGATCCAACTGAGCGCTTTAGTGAAGATGTGCTTCGTATTTTGAGGGCTATTCGCTTTGCTACCACGCTTCATTTCTCGCTGACAACAGAAATACAAGAAGCAATTCTACATACCAAATATTTATTAGATCACTTATCGATGAATCGTAAAAAGGAAGAACTGGATAAAATATTTGCTAGTCCTAATATGTTATATGGCATAGAATTAATACAGC
>CANTWQ010000005.1 GCA_947853365.1 uncultured Bacilli bacterium | reverse complement strand
GGAATCTTCATACAATAAAAAAGGATACATTTGATTATGTGAGTCAGATGTTTCCCTTAGATTTGGTTTGCATCTGAAATCAACCTAGTTGAAATCAGATGCTTTTATTTGCATGTATTTTGGAATTTAAAATAGGAAAACTTCTTGTTTTTTGCTATAATGGTAATGATAGGTATGTGTGCCTTGAACGTTGAGAAAGGAATGAAGTTTAAGATGAACAACGAAAAAGGTTTTACGATGGTGGAACTTCTTGGAGTGATTGCAATTTTAGGAATTATTTTGTTGATTGCGATTGGTTCTTATAGTCGTTATATTGAACGGACGCGACAAACTGCTTATGAAGCAGGGGAAAGAGGAATGCAGGGGGCAACGGAAACATTGCTTTCTGATTGCTTGATTGATCGCACCAATCCTATTTGTAGTACATATTCTGTTCCAAGTGCTGGAAATAGTCTTCGTGTTCCTTTGTCGGTCTTGATTTCGGAACAATATATGGATGAAATTATAGATCCGGCAAGGCAAGATGCGACAAAATGTGATGCCAATACTTCTTATGTGGAAGTGGTTGCTTCATCGAGCACGGCGGGAAGTTCTAATTTTAATTTAGAATATCGTGTTTGTCTGCGGTGTTCACAATACCAAAGTGCAGATTGTTCTTAGATTACTTGCGTTTCCATTTATTTCATGCTAAAATGAAATAGAAGTATTATAGTGAGGTGGAAGATGGAAGAGACAAATGTGTTTTCTTTGGAATCTTTCGAAGGCGAAGTCATTCGTGAGACACTAAAAGAAGTTTATCGAGCTTTGGAAGAAAGAGGATATCAACCGATCAATCAATTAGTGGGCTATTTGACCAGTGGTGATGTTGGGTATATTTCGTCTTACAAAGATGCCAGAAAAAAGATTATGAAATTGGATCGTAGTCAAATTTTAGAATTCTTGTTAAAAGAAGCAATGAAGGATTAACATGGCACGTTATTTAGGATTGGATTTGGGTAGTCATACTTTAGGAATGGCTATCTCTGATCCGACAGCAACCATTGCGACGGCTTATCAAGTACTTCGACACAATGAAGAATATGATCGACTCGTCGATGAAGTTGGTAAAGTATTAACGGAGAAACAAATTGATGCGATTGTCTTGGGATTACCTAAAAATATGAACAATACCATCAGTGAGAAAGGCAATTTGAGTCTTTCTTTCCGTGATAAACTAGAAAAACGTTACCACATTCCTGTTTATCTACAAGACGAGCGGTTGACGACGGTGCAAGCACAAAATACATTACTTCTCTTTGATACTTCACGACAAAAACGTAAGAGGGTTGTCGATAAGATCGCGGCAACGATTATCTTGCAAAGCTATTTAGATCAAAAAAGGAAAATAGAAGATAGAAAGGATTGAAAATTATGGATAATAAAAATACATTTAAAGTAATCAATGATGAGGGGAAGGAAATTACTTGTAACGTACTTTTTACATTCGACAGTGATGAGACGAAAAAAAGTTATATTGTATATACCGATAATTCTGTCGATGAAGAAGGAAATACGCAAGTTTTTGCATCGATTTATGATCCGACTGCACAATCGACAAAGTTAGATCCGATTGAAACGGATAAGGAATGGAAAATGATCGAAGTAATTTTAAATACATTGCAAGAAGAAGCACGAGGCAATGCTGGAAATAGTGAAGGCGCAACCCAAGAGCAATAATTGCTCTTTTTTGTAGAGGAGTTTTATGAAGACGTTTCGAAATATCATGTTGTGTATTTTAATTTTAACGTTTACCGCCGTTATTTTAGGATGCACAGTTTATAATTACAAAATGGGACCGGTGAGTTCTTCAGAGGAATTGATCGAAGTGGAAATACCAAGCGGTTCTAGTGTCAAACAAATTGGATCTATTTTAGAAGAAAAAGGGTTAATTCGGGATCAGGATTTCTTCTATCTTTACACGCGCTTGTTTCATGTCAATCAGTTACAAGCATCTACTTACCAATTATCACCTAATATGGGAGTAAAAAAAATCGTCGAAGTGTTGCAAAATGGCAATAGTTATAATCCCAATGTGGTAACGATTACCTTTCCCGAAGGTATTTCCGTGACGCGTATGGCAGAAATGATTGCAGCATCGACCAATCATACCAAAGAAGAAGTGTTGGAAAAAGTGAATGATCCTACTTATTTAAATTCTTTGTTAGAGACCTATTGGTTTTTAACGGATGAAATTTTGGATGATGATATTTATTATAAATTGGAAGGTTATTTATTTCCGAATACTTATCAGTTTTTAAATAAAGATGTGAGTATTGAAGAGATATTTGCCAAGATGTTAAATGAAACGGATCGTATTTTATCTTCCTATCGGGAAGAAATTGAAGCATCTGGGTATACCGTGCATGAGATTTTAACTATTGCCTCGATGGTTGAACTGGAAGGTGTGAATGATGAAACACGAAGTGGGGTTGCTTCAGTTTTCTATAATCGTTTAAAGGCCAATATGAGTTTAGGTAGTGATGTTACGACTTATTACGCTTTTCAAGTCGATATGGCTGATCGTGATTTAACAAGAGAAGAATTTAATACAGCTAATCCTTATAATACACGTGGACCGGGAATGGAAGGAAAGCTTCCGATTGGGCCGATTTGTAATCCGGGTGAAGAGAGTATTGTGGCAAGTATTGAACCGGAAGAAAGTAGTTATTTATACTTTGTTGCTGACAAGTATAAAAATGTCTACTTTACGGAAAACTATACCGAACATCAACAGGTGATTCAAGAAATCAAAGATCGGGGGGATTGGATCGCATGGTAAATCCATTATATAGTAAAGTGCGAGAATTAAAAAAGTATGCTATCGATGAACATATTCCGATTATGGCTGATCAAGGCATTGATTTTTTAACGACTTATATTTTAAAACATCAAGTTACCAACATTTTAGAGATTGGAACGGCCATTGGTTATTCGGCGATTATGATGGCTCTTGTCAATCCAAAAGTCAAAGTGACGACTATTGAACGAGATCAAATTCGTTATATGGAAGCGGTGAAAAACGTGAAGAAGTTCGGTTTGGAAGATCGCATTACTTTGATTTTTCAAGATGCATTGGAGGTCAATATCGAGGGTACTTTTGATTTGATTTTTATCGATGCCGCGAAGGGGCAAAACATTAAATTTTTCGAACGCTTTGAGAAAAATCTTGCGGTCGATGGTTCGATTATTACGGACAATATGGGATTTCATGGACTTGTTGCTAAAGATGAAAATGAAATTGCTAGTAAAAATTTGCGTTCGCTGGTTCGTAAGATTAAAGACTATATTACGTATTTACGAGAAAATCAAAACTATATGACCACTTTTTATTTTGAAGTGGGTGATGGGCTTGCAGTATCCAAAAGAAAATAGAGGCTTAGGCCTCTTTTGTAATGTAGAGAAAGAAGTTTTCTCCATAGTTATTTTCGATAAATAAACGCATTTTTTGGCATGCTTGTTTGGAAAGATAAGATACTTCTGGTTGCGAAATGGAGAGACTCTTAGCAATTTCCATTTCGGTATAGTAGGCAAAAAAGCGTAAATAGATGACAATTTTTTCCCGGTCTGGTAGTTGATGATAGGCTTCCTGTAAGACTTGATATTCTTCTTTTTTCAAAACATAACGTAGTGGTAGTTCTTGATGTAATGAAAAACTGTGTATGCACGCTAATATTTGTTTGGTCTCTTTTACCTTTTTGGCTCTTTCACAAAGTATTTTATTTTTGGCAATTCCTAATACCCAAGTAGAAAACTTGGCTTTTTTGGCAAACGTTTCTATTTTTAATAAAGCCGTTAGAATGGTGTCATTTTTTAAATCGGTGATTTCTTCTGGGGTGAGATTTAATGGTTTACTATATTTCCGAATAAAAGCTTCCAGTAAGGGAAGAAGATTTGTAAAAAGTTCACATCCGGCTTGTTGATCTCCTTGGATTAACCTTTGGACTTTTTGATAATCTTCGGTCCAGATTTTTTTGGGACGTCCGCGTTTACTGCTTGGCATTGTTACCTCCCTATGATAAGATGATTATATAATAGGGAAGTGTAAAATGAAAGAGAAAAAGTGGCTTTATGAGATTTTAAATGCCAACGATAAGAACGAAGCTTTTACGATTTATGTTGCACATTTAGAGGAATTAAAAGATTATGCCATTTTGTTTACCGAACAGGATGGAAAAAATAAAATGCCCAAGGGAGCTTTAGAGAAGACTTTTCCTGGGGGAGCAAAAATATTACCTCTTTTTGCGGGAAATTCGGTGTTTGTGTTTGATCATGAGACAATTTTAGGTATGTTGGAGCATTATGCCAGTTGTTTTGGTATGGATATTGAATTATCGATGGATACCAATGTTGTTTCGTATTTGATGCAATATCAAGAAGGGAAAAAGGTGCCGGAAGATTTCACTTTATGTATCGATTATTTGATCGAAGAACATTTGAATTATGATCCGATGCATTATTTTTATGAAAATGTTCGCTTTTTTGGAAAACCGAAGCAACAAATTACTTTGTTTTCAGAAATGCTGTCCTATAACATATTACGTACGTTAGATAAGAAACTCTGGAAAGAGAGGCGTGTGTTACAATCTACGTTAACCAAAGAAGCGTTGATTCGTAAGACAGATTATGAATTTCAAGTGCTACAGGAAATCCAAACGCATGAGGAGGAGAGAAATTATTTAGAAATCATTTATCGTTCTGTCTATTTGACACTATTAAAGATGGTGGAAATTCAGCTTTTGCATCCGAAGTGGAAGTTGGAGCATAAGATGCAGGCGTTTCTTTCTTTTTTTCTAGAAAAAACTGGAACCATTCCCAAACGGGAGTTCGTTTTGGCATATCATTATTTTCAGAAAACGACAGCGATGCTTTTCTTTCGGAAAATTCAAAAGGGAAAAGACAATCTTCCCCTTTTAAAAAATATGGCATGGGATTTATTTCATATACGGATGATTGAAAAAGCTCAACATCTGTATGTCGATGGTTCGATGCGTATTTATATGATTCCTAGTTTTTTAACGTTCGATCGGGGGTTGCAAGAGGTGCTTTTGTTATGTCCGGTAAGTCGTATTGCCTATGATCGAATCCGAAAAAAGACTTATGTGGTTTATCAAGCGTTTCTTGATTTATGTCAAAGCTATCCTTTTTTACAATCGTTTACGGAAAAAGAAGTTTGGCTCGAGAAGAAAACCGTCGATTGTGATATGATTCATTCGCTTGAAGTTTCATTGAAAGCCATGGCCAAGTAAATCATTTATGTTCTTTGTTTTACGAGACTATGACTTTGGGGGTAACGTGTTTTATCATTTTCTTCGCCAAGGGCTTTGATATATTGTTTTAAAAAGAAAATCTTATCACGATTATTATCAAAAATGAGATCGCAAAATTCTAAGGCTTGTTCTAGATAAATTTCTTGATACCAAGAGAGAGATGAAAATATTTTTTGGTTTTCTTTTCTTCGTTGTTCAATGATTTCTTCTTGAAATCGGGGACTACAACAATAGGTCAAAAGATGTGCGAAACAGTTGATGTTGTTTTGCCAAATTTCTATTTTTTTACTGCCATTACAAAGGCGAAATTCGATGGTGTTATGTTTGTGATATAGAAAGATGCGCCAAATATCGACATTGCTCAAGTTGACGGCTTGATTCCGATGGATGCAAAGATCCGTAATGATGGTAGATAATGGTTGATTTTGTTGTTCATCATAACATTCATTATATGCTTTGGCCATTGGTTGGGCATAGTTTTCAAGACAAGGCCGTGCGCGAAAATATTCTCCATAGGCAAAACGAAAGAGAATGTTTTCGTATGTTGTCCAAAGTTTAAAAAAGTGTAACCAGTTTTGTAAATCGTCTCCTAAAATGTGTGCTCCCATATGGATATGTCCGGCGGCTTTTTGATCGATTTCGGTCCATGGATCGATGATATTACATAGTGTTTGTAAGAGTTGCCAATTTTCTTTGGTATCTCGTAAAATGCCTGTATTGATTTCCATCCCATCTTCTAATGATAGGTCATCTTTGATTTTCCAGTCTTGATTCGGGAAGAAGTTTTTAAGAGAAGCAGTGAGACAGGTGTTTTTGATGTGTTCTAGTTCAAACTCACAACCGAAGGTGATGTTTGGATCTAAGCCTAAGGTATCACGGTATTCTAGATAACAAGTATCTAGTAATAGTAATAGCGTTTGTAAATCGTGCCCTGTTAACTCGTGAAGCATTTCGTTTTCGGTTGGTTTGAGCCACTGAAAAATTTTATTTTCTTTTTGTTTCATCCATTACCTCGTCAATCGTTCATAATTTTGTTCTTTGATTTGTCTTTTTTTCGCTAGTGTTTTCGGGTTGATGGGAATCATTTCTTTTTTGATCTGTTCCCGTTTTTCTTGCTCCTTTTCTCGTCTTGATTTATCTACCAAAGAAAGGAAGCCATTGGTTAAGACCGCAATGGCGAAAAAAGAGGTGATTGTTTGTCTGTTTTCTCTCGGCGTTTTTGGGGTATCATCCATTCTTTCTTTTTCATAATCATCGGTGGTTATGGTAGACAAAGACGCGTGGTTCATCGTTTCTTTTTCCAAAGGAATGTCATGGGTGGTGAAATAGAACATACTGGCAATCATTCCCGTACTTAATACATATGGAGCAATGGTTCTAGCGAAGGACATACTAATTTTTAGGTTTTTGATGATCGACTTTGTTTGGTTCACTTCTTGCCAGTGTTTTTCTTGCCACGCGAGGTGTTTGATTTCTTTTTGTAATTGCTGTAAGTATTTTTTTCTTTTTCTTTTTTCTTTCTTCGATAATAATTCTTCTGGTACCATTTGACATCCCCTTAAACTGGAAACTATTATAATCTTCTTTTTCCTAGACGTCAATTGTCAGAAATGTCTTTTTCCTGTATAATAGGGTACGAAGTGGGTGATGTCTATGCCTTTTATGGTTTATCCAAGTGATCTTTATTTGACACGTTATATCAAACAGCAAGTAACAACATTTGTTTTGGCAATCAATAATTTTTCTACCAATTATGATTTGACAGTGACCATCGATGATATCGATCGTATTCAAAAAGAATATCCCGAGGTTACGTTGTTTGTGATTATCAATAAAAATATCTTTAACGATGAATTACAAGCACTAGAAGACTTGTTAGAACGTTTAGAAGAAAGAAACATCGGGGGTATTTTCTTCTACGATTTGGCACTTCTTTCCATTCATCAAAGAAGAGGGTTTCAAACACCATTGGTGTGGTATCAAACCCATATGGTGACGAACCATCGAAGTTGTAACTTTTATTTCCAAGAAGGGGTAAAATATGGTGTGTTATCGAGTGAGATTACCGTCGATGAAATCGTTTCTATCGTTCGAAATACGAGGATGCGTTTGATCGTACCTATCTTGGGATATCCCGTCGTTGCGCATTCGAACCGAAAACTGCTGACGAATTTTTATCATATGCAGAACAAAAAAGAAACATCATCACAATTAGAAATTGTCGAACCGGTTTCTAAAGGAGTATATGAAGTCAAAGAAGATGCATCTGGGACGACATTTTATAAAGGAAGGTTGTTAAATGGTACCAATGCTCTATGTTTGTTAAAGGATGAAGATGTTTCCTATTTTTATCTTAATTTTTGGCAAGTACCGAACGATCAACAAGTGCAAATTTTAGCACTTTATCAAACGTTGTTGCAGGAAGATTTGACGGAGGAGGAAAGAGATGCTTTGATCAAGAAAAGTGAAGAAATCTTAAAAAGTGATGATACGGGTTTCTTCTTTCAAAAGACAATTTATAAGGTGAAGAAACATGGATAGAATAGAGTTATTGTCTCCGGCTGGAGATTTCGAACGATTAAAGATTACATTGTTATATGGGGCCGATGCGGTTTATATTGGTGGACAAGAGTTTGGACTTCGAGCCAATGCGACTAATTTTTCTCTTTCCGAAATCAAAGAGGCATGTACGTTTGCCCATGCGTTACAAAAAAAGGTGTATTTAACGGTTAATATGATTTTTCATGAAGAAGATTTTGCTCATATTACTTCTTATTTACAAGATGTCGTAGAAGCCGGAATCGATGCTTTTATCGTCAGTGATATTTGGTTGGTATCCTACCTTCATACACATTATCCCAAAGTCGAAATTCATATTTCAACGCAAAGTTCATCGATGAATATCGAAACGGTTCAGTTTTATCAAAAGTTAGGAGCCAAACGGGTTGTTTTGGCAAGAGAAGTATCCCTAAAGGATATACGAAAGATGACATCGCTTGGTGTCGACATCGAATGTTTTATTCATGGAGCCATGTGTACGTTTGTATCTGGTCGTTGTGTCTTATCGAATGATATTACCAATCGCGATAGTAATCGTGGTGGATGTAGTCAAGTGTGTCGGTTTGCCTTTGATCATGAGACATCCTCTAAATTTACGATGGCTACCAAAGACTTGAATATGTCACATCACATCAAAGCCTTAATCGAAGCAGGAGTCAAAAGTTTAAAGGTGGAAGGAAGAATGCGCTCTCCTTACTATTTAGCAACGGTGATTGGGACGTATCGTAAATTGATCGATGCGGTTTACAATCATACTTTAGATGATACCTTAATCCAATATGCCGATCGAGTGTTAAGTAGAGTTGCCAATCGGGAAACCAGTACCCATTATTATTTTCATGAAGCCGATTGGACGGATCAATACTATACCGGAAGGCAAGAGCTATCTAATCAAGATTATTTGGGCTATGTAGTAGGATATGAAGATGGCTACATGATGGTAAGCGAACGAAACTATTTTACACCAGAAACAGAAGTCGAAGTATTTATGCCAAGTGGCAAAGTAGTATCGTTTGTCATCCATGAAATTTATGATGAAGAGATGCATTTGTTAGACGCCGCGCGACATCCGGAACAAATTTTAAAAATCAAAGTCAATGAAGAAATCGAAATCCATTCGATGATGCGGATCAAACCAAAGGAGGGAAACCATGAATAAAACGTTACAAAATACCATACGACAAAACTTTTTGTTGCATGAGAAAGATCTTTCTTCTTATGCCTGCTTCGAAAAAGATGCGATACGGTTGGAAGAAGAGGATTTTACGAACGATTTTCGTTCTTCTTATTTTCATGATGCGGATCGTATTTTACATGCGATGAGTTATACCCGTTATATGAATAAGACCCAAGTGTTTTCTTTTCAAGAAAATGATCATGTGTCGAAAAGAATGGTGCATGTTCAATTGGTTTCTAAAATCGCAAGAACCTTAGCGAGAGCTTTAAAATTAAATGAAGACTTGACCGAAGCGATTGCCCTTGGTCATGATATTGGGCATACACCTTTGGGACATGTGGGGGAAGCGATTTTAAATGAAATCAGTCAAAAAGAGCTTGGCGAATATTTTGGTCATAATTTTCAAAGCGTCCGGACTTATCTTTATCTAGAGCGACATGGATTGGGACTCAATCTCACCGTACAAGTATTAGATGGTATCATGTGTCACAATGGGGAAATGTTATCGAGACATTACGAACCAAAGAAAAAGACCAAAGAAGATTTTTTACAAGAGTTTCAAGATAGTTATACCAATTTAGAAACCTTTCGCAAAGTGTGTCCTATGACGTTAGAGGGATGTGTCGTTCGGATCAGTGATTTGATCGGTTATTTGGGACGGGATATTGAAGATGCCATCAAAGTAG
>CANTWQ010000004.1 GCA_947853365.1 uncultured Bacilli bacterium | reverse complement strand
GACTGGAAGGAAGAGAGTAAATAATAGAAGGCTAGGAAAGAAGGCATGGATGATGTCTTCTTTTTGGGTAGGATGAAAGTTGTGGAAAGATTGGTCTTGTTTTGATGGGTGTGTAAACTTTCTTTGGTAATTTCATGTAATTGGTTCCCTTTGTTGGGGTTTCATGTTATAATTTTTATGATACGGGGTGGTAGTGTGAACGATAAGGGGCAGGCGTTAATTGAATTTGTTTTGATTTTACCGGTACTTGTTTTTTTGATTTTTGCCGTGATTGATTTTGGAAATATCGTTTTAACGCGTAATCGTATGGAAAGTGATGCGACGATGATGTTGGAATTGATTGCCAAAGAGGCAAGTTATGATGATATGGTTCGTGTTTTGAATGAGGAAAGTGATATTCCCATTTCATTAGATTTACATTATCAAGAGGATGGGTTTGTACAAGTGGTTTTAACGGGAAATGTTTCGTTAATGACGCCTGGTTTAAATTTAATTTTGGGAAATCCTTATTTGGTAAAGATTGAAAGGAATGTTCCTTATGAATCGTAAGGGGCAAGTACTGATTTCATTTGTTTTATTACTTCCTTTATTTGTGCTATTACTTGCGTATGTTTTGGATAATGGTTTATTACTAGCAGAGAAAACGTCTTTGGATCAAATCAATAAGGAAGCTATTTCATATGCGTTAGGGGATCGTAGTCGGACAGAGGAAGATATCTTATCTTATTTTTCGCATAATGGTTCTTCGTGGCGTGATATTACGGTTTATTTAGATGAGGTGGTACAAATTCGTGTGGAAAAAGAAGTGCCACGGTTATTTCATTTTATTTTGGGGGAGCCATCAACGGTGATTTCTTCTTATTATGAAGGGGAAATGGTCGATGGCGAAGTGGTTTATCGGAAGTTAGAGAATTAGAGGTGGATTATGGCAAAGGGACAAGGAAAGATTATTTGTGTAACATCAACGAAGGGTGGTGTTGGAAAAACCATTTTAACGCTTTTACTAGCGGGTGTTTATGCTGACTTGAAAAAGCGTGTTTTGCTAGTCGATATGGATTTGTATGGGGGATCGATTGCCCTTGATTTGGGGGTCAATCCGGAAAAGACGATTTATCAGTTTGCGGATGATTTTAGTAACAATCGTTATCATGATTTTCATGAATATACGTGTCAATATAATGACTATGTCGATGTGATGGCGTCTCCTAAAGATCCAAGACAGGGCAGTAAGATTGATTTTAAATATGTTGAGATGCTTTTATACAATGCCAAATATAAATATGATATTGTGTTAGTTGATACGACGCATATTTTGAATCATACGAATGTTTCTGTGTTAGATATGGCTGATATGATTTGCTATGTGATGACGAATGATATGATGGATTTAAAAAATACGAAGAGTTTTATGGCGATTTTAAAGGATATTGAAAAGGATAATGTTTGTCTTGTTTTAAATCAGGCAGTGAATCCAGAACTCAATTATTTTAGTGATTTTGATATTAAGAATGTGATTAAGAAAGATGTTGATTTTGTGCTTCCGAGGTCCCTACATATTCATTCTTTGATGAGTTATCTTTATGAGGGAAGTTTATTATATGATCATAAGAATTTGAACTTAGTGGCGCGGAAAGATATGCATGTAGTAAGGGAACTTGCATCTCGTTTGATGGGTGAATAGGAGGTTGCTATGGCAAAGAAAAGTTGGAAAGAAGAGTTTCAATTAGAACAACAGCAACAAACACCGGTGAAGGTGCTTGCCGATTATGATATTTTTAAAGATAAAAAGTTATTGGATCAGTTACGTAGTCATATTATTCAAAATATTATTGATAATAAGGTTCCGGATGAAAAGTTGTTGACGGAATATATCAATGATGAGATTGATCGGACATTGGAAGGGTATGATCTTACGAATTTGGAACGGAGTCATATCTTCAATTTGATTGAAAATGAAATCAATGGATACGGTCCAATTACAGAGCTTTTGGATGATAAGAATGTAACGGAAATTATGGTCAATGGACCGAATGAAATTTATATTGAAATCGATGGTCATGTGGTAAAAGATGATACGGTTTCGTTTATCAATCAAGAACATATTTTAAGAACGATTCAACGAATGGTGCAACCGCTGGGTCGAACGATTGATGCGGCGAACCCAATGGTCGATTCGCGTCTTCCTGATGGTTCTCGTATCAATGCTATTATTCCTCCGCTTAGTTTAAATGGACCGGTGTTAACAATCCGGAAATTTAAAAGTAGTTTGGAAGATATTGAGTCTTTGATTCGTAATGGTACTTTGACACCGTATATGGCCAGGTTTTTAGAGGCGTGTGTCCATGGCAAATTAAACATGATTGTCTGTGGTGGTACGGGTAGTGGAAAAACAACCCTTCTAAATATTTTATCGGGTTTTATTGGTAGTGATGAACGTATTATTACGATTGAGGATGCGGCGGAACTTCGGTTGCATCAAAATCATGTCATTTCTCTGGAAACACGTAATGTCAATTACGAAAGTGAAGGGGAGGTTACGATTCGTGATTTGGTGATCAATTCCCTGCGGATGCGGCCGGATCGTATTATTGTTGGTGAGGTTCGTGGGAAGGAAGCATTTGATATGTTACAAGCCATGAATACGGGTCATGAAGGTAGTTTAACTACGCTCCATGCCAATAGTCCAATCGATGCTTTGAATCGCCTAGAGACGATGGTGTTGATGTCGGGATTAGATATTCCAATTAAAGCGATTCGTGAATATATTGAAAATGCCATCGATATTATCGTTCATATTGAACGTTTATCGGATGGTAGAAGAAAAGTAACGAGTATTTGTGAAGTGGTTGGTTTTCAAGGCGATGCCATTCGTTTAAAAGAAATCTTTGCGTTCCATCAACATGGCTTAACAGAACAAGGGGAAGTCGATGGTGAATTTGTCTTATATAATTATATTCCTGAAACCTATAAGAAAATTCGCAATAAAGGCGTTACTTCGGTCGATGATATTTTTGATGCGATCAAAAAGAATTTAGAACGAAAAGAAAAACGGAAAAGTAAGAAAAAAGATGCTGCATAGAAAGGAGGAATATCATGCTTCCAGAGGGTTATAATGTATCTTTGTTTATTATTCAAATTATTTTGATTGTGGCGTTACTGGGAATTGTTATTTGGTTGTTACGATTGACTAAAGCCATTCGCATTGAGAAGAGAATTGGTCGTTATACGATCGATGCAATTGTGGAAGATGATATGTCTTTCTTCGATCATGTACATCTTTACTATGAGAAGACGAGAAATCAGTTGACGAAGTTATTACGTCGTTCATCGCTCATGGTACGTTATAGTAAACATTATGAAAAGTATATCGATCCTTCCAGACGGTTACGGGAAGATCCGATGCATTATGTATCGACCAAAGTATTAACTGGTGTTCTGGTTCTTTTCATTGTCATTTTGTCGGATGTCATGCAGTATCATTCGATTACGTTGTTGCAGGTGATTTATTCTTTGTTGATTGGTTTTTATATTCCTGATCTTTATTTGATATCAATGCGACAATATCGTAAAAGGCAAGTGGAAAATGATTTGTTAAAGGCCATTATTATTATGAACAATGCGTTTAAATCGGGAAGAAGTACGATGCAAGCAATCGAGATTGTTGCCCATGAGTTGGATGGTCCTATCAAAGATGAATTTCAAAAGATGTATATCGATCTTACGTATGGCCTAAGTCTAGAAACGGTGTTTCAACGGTTTAGTAAACGGGTCAATGTCGAAGAGGTCAAATATATTACGACGTCGTTAATTATATTGAATCGAACGGGTGGAAATATTGTAAAAGTCTTTTCATCAATTGAACGATCGTTCTTTAATCGTAAAAAATTACAACAAGAGTTAAAATCTTTAACGGCATCTTCGAGATTGATTTTTGGGGTTTTAATTTGTATGCCATTCTTACTATTTTTGGTCATCTATATTTTAAATCCAAGTTATTTTATGCCACTTATTACAACCCCACTTGGTTGGATGGTTCTTTTGGTCATTGCCGTTTTATATGTTTCTTATATTTTGATTGTTCGGCATATTATGAAATTGGAGTAGGAGGCTATTATGGCAAAGAAAAAAATAGAAGTTGCTAGAAAAATTTATCGGCAATCGACGATTGATCAAATGCAAGTGAAAATTGATCTTTTGGGGTATCAAGATTCTTATAGTGCTATCATTTTCTTAAATATTCGACTTCTTTCTTCCATATTTTTGTTTTTTGTGATAATATATTTCTTTGAAGTGGGGTATGTCTTAGCTCCGTTATTCACGTATTTATATTATGTTTTTTTACCGAAAGTCGTGATTGATCGTAAAGTAAAAAGAAGAGGAAGTAGGCTCGATAATGATGCCATGTATTTCTTTGAGGTGTTGACGTTATCGTTAGAGTCTGGAAGAAGTCTAAAAAATGCACTAGATCTTACGGCTAGTAATATTGATAGTGAATTATCTTATGAGTTTCGTCATGCCTTGGAGGAAGTTCGGTTTGGAAAAAGTCTCAATGAGGCTTTGGATGAGTTAAAATTACGAATTCCTAGTGATACGATTAACAATATTATTTTGAATATTTCGCAATCGAATATTTTTGGAAATAGTATTATTGATACGATGTATAACCAGATCGATTATATTCGTGATAAGAAAATTATGGAATCTCGAGAAAAAATGAGTAAAATGCCTGTACAGATTAGTATTGTGTCGGTTTTATTCTTTGTTCCGATTTTGTTATTGTTAATTTTATCACCGATGATTATTCAATATTTCATAGGTTAGGAGGATTTATATGAGTGGACATTCAAAATGGGCAACGATCCATCGTAAAAAAGATGCCCTTGATCAAGCAAGGGGAAAAGTATTTCAAAAGATTGCCAAAGAGATTTATGTAGCAGCGAGAGGAACGGATGGGAATCCAGAGCACAACGCATCGTTAAGATTGGTACTAGAAAAGGCGAAAGCTGCTAATATGCCAAAGGATAATATCCAAAAGGCGATCGATAAAGCAACGGGTGCCGGCGGTGGCGAAGATTATGAAGAAGTTCGTTACGAAGGATATGGACCGAGTGGGATTGCGATTATGGTCGATTGTTTGACCGATAATCGTAATCGGACGGCATCTCTCGTACGAAGTACATTTACCAAACGTGGTGGTAATTTGGGAACGGATGGTTCGGTTAGTTACATGTTTCAACGGAAAGGATTGATTGTTTGCGATAAAACGGTTCCGGAAGATGATGTAATGATGACATCTCTCGATGCTGGCGCCGATGATTTTCAAGTGTTAGACGATGCTTATAAAATTATTACGCCACCGGAAGATTTCTTAAAGGTAAAAGAGGCTTTGGAAGGAATTGGAGTAGCCAATTTCTTGACCAGTGAAATTACTTTTTTATCGAACATGCAACAAAGTTTAAGTGAAGAAGATAGTGAAAAAGTATATGGCTTAATGGAAGCATTGGAAGAATTGGACGATGTCCAAAATGTTTATACCAATTTAGCTGATTAGTGTAGACATGAGGCGTTGCTGTGAATTCGACATTGAGAATCATGATTGCCATTTATAAGCCCCGTGGAATCGATTGGTTGGGCTTTAAAATTACCAAAAAAAATCCTTATTCTTACCATCATTGCTTTAAGCAAGTGTATGGAGATTATTCTGATTTCGATCGGGAATATCTCTTACATGTGGGGGCTATTTTAAGCGTGAAAGGGCAAGACTATATTCATGCTTTGGAAGAGATTGATTATGATGCGTTTCGGGCTTTGAATCATATTTTATTGGAACAGAATCAAACGATGAAGCCACCGACATTCGAATATTTTCAGAAGGTGAAAACGTTTCTAGAGCATTATCCAGTCCATCAGAAAAAATAAACAATGAAAGGGGAAGTCTTTTATGGATGACAAATATCATTTGACAAGAGAACAAAATGTTTTTGTGGCGAAGCGTAATATTGTGGATTATATTTGGAAAAGTGCGAATTTGGAAGGAATTGCGGTTACTTATCCGGAAACACAAGCAATCTATGATGGTGGCATTGTCAATGGCCTAACGGTGAATCATGTGATAGCAATCAACAATTTAAAATACGCATGGCAATTTATTTTGGAAGATGGACCAAAGGAAGATTCTTTTGCACTTCTTTGTCATATTCATAAGTTAACAATGAATCAACTGGTTTTAGAAATGCATTTGGGTAAACTTCGCAGTACACCCGTTTCTATTGGTGGAACTTTGCCATCGGAGGTTCAGGTGAAGGAAGAATTACAAAATATTCTTTCCCAAACGGAGAAAACTTTTACAGAAATAGCGATTGAAGTCATGTTATATCTGATGCGTAGGCAAATGTTTATTGATGGAAATAAGCGGGTTGCGATGTTATTTGCCAATAAAATTATGATTGATCATGGATGTGGCATTCTTACAATTGCCCAAGAGGATCAACCGGTCTTTTTTGAAAAACTAATTCATTATTATGAAACGGGAGACATGATAGATTTCAAACAGTGGATTTATGATCATGGTATTGATGGGATGGTCTTACATTGACATTTTCCTTTTTTTGTGGTAAAATAGCACTGTTTTAAAGGGGGGTTATACCATGTTAAAAAATTGGCATTTAGGTCTTGTCGATCAAAATGGAACTTTTTATGATATGAATCAGAAATTGTTTGCTATGCTTTCAGATGAACCATTTTACGATGGAAAGATGCATCTGGCGGGAGATTTCTATGGAAAAGATGGACATGAGTCCATCATCACTCGTGAGGGTATGATAGCAATCAAACAAAACTTTGCGGAAACGGTCGATGGTAAAAAATATTTACTAGCGAATAAGAGTCCTTATTATAAGGCTTTTGAAGTGGCGGTAGAGGAACATATGCCTATTTTATATCACTTCTGTTTTGGGGTAGATCAGAAAAAGCAATTGTGGGTATCGGGACACTTATATCAAAATAATGTTTTAAGTTATGTCCAAGATCGTATTATGAGTCAAGATTTACGTACATCGACGTTATCGTTACAAAATTTTGGACAAGTATTTGTCGATTGGGGTTCAATGCATGATTTACAAAGATTGAAATTAGCCAAATATCAAGTCCGTCCTAATTGGATGGAAACACAGTTGGATTTTCGTAACATCGATACGGATGCTGTGTTTCAAGCCAGTTATCAAAATGAAGCTTTCATGAAGCCAAAGGCAGATTTTCAAGAAAATCCGATTTATCAGTATTGTAGAAAGTAAGAGTTGTTTTGTTTTTCAACTCTTTTTTTTGCTATAATAAAGGAAAGAAGGTGATACGATGAATTACCAGATGGTTTTAGATGAAACGTTACAAAAGTTAAAGGAAAGTGGCAAGAAGCCCAAGTTGTTATTACAGGTTTGTTGTGCTCCGTGTAGTAGTTATGTTTTATCTTATTTACATGAGTATTTTCAAATCACGTGTTTTTATTATAACCCCAATATTACATGGAAAGAGGAGTTTGAGCGGCGGATGGAAGAAGTGAAGCGCTTTACGCAAGAAGCCTATCCTAATCATGAAATACAGGTGATGGAAGGACCTTATGAACCAGAAAAATTCTTTCAAATTGCCAAAGGCAAAGAAACGATGAAGGAAGGAAGCGAACGTTGCTACGATTGTTACTATTTGCGTTTAGATGAGACGGCATCGTTTGCCAAGGAACATGGGTATGATTATTTTGGTACGACGTTATCGATTAGTCCTTATAAAAATAGCAAGTGGTTAAATGAGATTGGGGAAGAGTTGGCACAGAAATACGGTGTAGCCTATCTATATGCTGACTTTAAGAAAAAAGGTGGATATTTAAAGAGTATTGCGTTATCCAAACAATACCATTTGTATCGGCAAGATTATTGTGGATGTCCTTATTCGAAATTAGAACATGAAAAGAGGGTGAAGTTACGTGCAAGTAAAAACGATTGAAACACAAGGTGCTTTACGCCAAAATTGTTATGTATTGGTGCAGGATGGTTGTAGTTTGGTAGTCGATCCGGGGAGTGATTTCGAAACGATTGTCAAAGAAGTTGGCAATACTTCGTTGCTTGGTATTTTAATTACGCATCATCATTTGGATCATATTGGGGCACTTCTTCCGTTACAAGAAAAGTTTTCGGTGCCAGTATATGATTTTTCTTCTTGTCGTGATTTGGAAAGGATTACCGTTGGGCCTTTTTCGTTTCAGGTAATTGCAACACCAGGGCATACTACTGATTCGATTACGTTTTATTTTGCAAAAGAACGGATGATGTTTACGGGTGATTTTTTGTTTCATCATGAGATTGGAAGATGTGATCTACCCACAGGTGATTTTAGCGTGATGCAGGAAAGTATCCAAAAGATAAAAACGTACCCTGGAGATATTATTGTTTATCCGGGTCATGAAGAAGTAACGTCATTACAAGAGGAGAAAGAACATAATCCATATTTTTAGTGTTACATAGGAAGAAAATTAAAAATTAGAGGAAAATAGTTATGATAGATCGTTGTTGGGTTTGATTTTTCCTTTTCATTTGTTCTCATTTATGATATGATAAAAATAATAGAGGAGTTGTTCAAGATGTATTGGGATTTGATTGTCATACTAGTCATTATTGCGGTTGTCGTGATTATGTTTCGAAGATTTTCTAGTTTTGTATATATTGTCGGTATTGTCGATATTTTCTTGCGTTTGATTACTTTTTTTGC
>CANTWQ010000003.1 GCA_947853365.1 uncultured Bacilli bacterium | reverse complement strand
ATTATTACGTTGAAGTTGACGGATTATACAGATAGTATTTATTGTAAGATTTTTTTACGTGATAGTGATGAATACGTGCGGATGAGTAAAGAATTAAAACCTGGAAATTGGTTTTTAATTCGTGGATATACGAAAAATGATGCTTTTGCGAAGGAATTGGTATTGAATGCGCGCGATATCATGAAAATAACCAAAGAAGATACGAGAGAAAAGGATACAGCACCGGTAAAACGGGTGGAACTGCATGCTCATACGAAGATGAGTCAAATGGATGGAGTCATGGATGAAGTGGCTTATGTCAAACGTGCTATGGAATTGGGACATCGTGCTTGTGCCATTACGGATCACAATGGCTGTCAAGCCTTTCCGCATGTCTTTAATACTGTCACTGCTTATAACAAAGGAAAAGAAGAGCAGGAGAAATTTAAGGCTATTTATGGTTGTGAACTGACGATGGTTGATGATTCTGTCGATATTGTCATTCGCGGAACGGATGATGATATGTTAAAGTCGACTTATGTGGTATTCGACTTTGAAACGACAGGTTTTAATGCCGGTGGAGGCGATTCGATTATCGAAGTTGGGGCCGTGAAAATTTGTAATGGGGAAATCATCGATCGTTTTGATGAACTGATTAACCCAGGCCGGAAATTGCCAGCGAAAATTGTCGAACTTACGAATATTACAGATCAGATGTTAGCAGATAAAGATAGTGAAGAAGCAGTGATCAAACGTTTTATTGCTTGGTTTTCGGATTTGCCAATGGTTGCCCATAATGCTAAATTTGATGTTTCCTTTTTGGAAATGGCGTATCAGAAATATCACTTAGGTGAGTTTAAAAATTGTGTGATCGATACGTTAAAGTTATCTCAAACACTCGATAGTAATTTTGCAAGGCATAGTCTATCGGCTTTGGTTAAGCGTTATGATGTACCTTGGGAAGAAGATGCGCATCATCGAGCAGATTATGATGCCGAAGGAACGGCTTTGGTATTCCATAAGATGATGAAAAAGATGAATGCCAATAATTTTGAGACCATTAACGATATGAACAACTTGGTTTCTAAAGATGAGATCTATAAATATGGTATAACACGACATGTCAATTTGCTGGTGAAAAATAAGGTAGGATTAAAGAATTTATTTAAAATTATTTCGTTGGCCAATACGAAATATTTATATAAATTTCCGCGGATTCCACGGAGTGAATTAGAGAATTTACGAGAAGGGATTCTGCTTGGTTCTGGGTGCTATGAAAGTGAAGTGTTTAAAGAAGCAGGTAGTAAAACAGGAGAGGAATTAACCAATATTATTTCTTTCTATGATTATGTGGAAGTGCAACCGCCGGAATGTTATTCTCATTTATTACAAATGCATGATTTTGATTCGAAAGAAGAGTTGTTAGATCGTATTCGCAAAATTGTAGATGCAACCAAAGAAGCGGGGAAATTGATTGTTGCGACTGGTGATGTACATCACTTATATCGTGATGATAAAATTTACCGTGAAATTATTGTCAATCAAAAAGTACCGGGAGGTGGTAGACATCCTCTTTGTCGCAATGAAATTACGGAAATTCCTTCCGAACATTTTCGAACGACCGATGAAATGATGCATGATTTTGCTTTTTTAGGAGATGATCTGGCCAATGAGATTGTTGTTACCAATCCAAACAAAATTGCCGATATGGTCGATATTGTCGAAGTGATTATCGATACAGGTGGAATTCCTTTTTCGCCTCGGATTGAACATAGTGTCGCAACTGTTACAGAATTGGTTTATGGAAAAGCCGCGAGTCTTTATGGGGATCCGTTGCCATTCTTAATCGAAGAGAGAATTGCCAAAGAACTTTATGGCGATGGAATTATCGAAGCAATCAAACGGCAAACGATGGAAGATGAGAGCGTTGCGGAGAAGGAAAAGGAAAGTACGTTCTATCAAAGACTTCATGAGACTTTGTTACAAGGATTTGATCATGTCAAAGATATTTTGCGTGAAGAACTCCAGCATGAGGATCCGACTTTAGAAAAGGAAGATATCGAAAAAGCCTTACATAAGAAATTGGGAGGCGTGATCGGTGGAGGCTTCGATGTGATTTATTTGATTGCCCAGAAGTTAGTGAAGCATTCGAATGATGAAGGCTATTTGGTTGGAAGTCGAGGTTCGGTTGGTTCTTCGTTTGTGGCAACAATGATGGGAATTACGGAAGTCAATGCGCTTCCGGCCCATTATTTATGTCGTAATCCGGAATGTAAGTATTCGGAATTTATCGGGGATGATGGAAAACCTTATTCGCTTACGTATTCTTCCGGTTATGATTTACCGAGTAAAATCTGTCCCAAATGTGGTCAACTGCTTGGTAAAGAAGGACAGGATATGCCATTCGCGACATTCCTTGGCTTTAATGCGGATAAAGTGCCTGATATTGATTTGAATTTCTCGGGAGAATATCAATGGAAAGCACATGAATATACGAAAGTATTGTTCGGAGTCGATAATGTCTATCGGGCTGGTACCATTGGTACGGTTGCCGATAAAACGGCGTTTGGTTATGTGAAAGGTTATTGTGAAGATAAGGGCATTACCAATATGCGAACCGCTGAGGTAGAACGGATTGCTATGGGGTGTACGGGTGTGAAACGAACCACTGGGCAACATCCGGGTGGCATTGTTGTTATTCCAGGATATATGGATGTCTTTGATTTTACGCCATTTCAATATCCGGCGGATGATCCGACGAGCTTGTGGCGGACAACGCACTTTGATTATCATGCCATCGATCAAGATGTTTTAAAACTTGATATTCTGGGCCACGATGATCCGACGGTGTTACGTATGCTTCAAGATTTGTCAGGCATCGATGTTACAACATTGCCGTTTGATGATGAAAAGGTATATTCTCTTCTTTGTAGTCCAGAAGCGTTGGGCGTTACGGCGGAGGCAATCAAATGTCCGACGGGAACCCTTGGTCTTCCGGAACTTGGAACTAAGTTTGTCATTCAAATGTTGGTTGATACGAAACCACATACGTTTTCCGAACTTGTGAAAATTTCTGGTCTTTCTCATGGTACGGATGTGTGGGCCGGAAATGCATCGGAACTGATAAAAAATAATATTGTCCCATTTAAAGATGTCATTGGTTGTCGTGATGATATTATGGTCAATTTGATGAATTGGGGTATGAAACCAATTCGTGCCTTTAAAATCATGGAACATGTCAGAAAAGGAAAAGCGAGTAAAGATCCGGAAACATGGGCTGGTATGGTCGAAGAGATGAAGGCTGTCAATGTGCCAGATTGGTATATTGAATCTTGCTATAAAATTAAATACATGTTCCCGAAAGCGCATGCCTGTGCATATGTTATGTCAGCTCTTCGGATTGCTTGGTTTAAAGTATATCATCCATTGTGGTATTATGCGGCCTTCTTTTCCATTCGCGTCACTGATTTTGATATTGAAACGATGATGAGGGGTTATGATGCCATCAAAGCCAAGTTGGAAGAATTAGAGGCCAAGGGATTTGAAGCATCAAACAAAGAGACCAATATTATCGAAACTTTGAAGATTGCTTTGGAAGCTACGGCTCGTGGTATTCGTTTTGGTAATATTGACATCAAACGTAGTGATAGTTCTCATTTTATTCTCGATGAAGAACAAGAAAATACGTTAATTCCACCATTTAGTACGATTGACGGATTAGGAGGAACCGTTGCCAACAATATTGTTTCGGAACGAGAAAAGAAATTTTTCTTGAGTATCGAGGATCTACAAAAACGGGGAAAAGTTTCCCAAACCTTGATCGATCGGATGCGCTTGATGGGGATCTTAAACGATTTGCCAGAATCGAGTCAAATGACGTTATTTTAAACAGATGAATTTTTAAATGATAAAGTAAAGAGTTAGTCATAAAAATCAATGGCTCGTCTTTTTTCGATTTATCAAAAGCAATCTGAAGTGCTGGAAAATTAAGCTTACATATTTACAAATTAAGTTTATGTGTTAGAATAGAGATGTAAAAAGTTGATTTTATTTACATTTGATTATGAATGTTATGTTTGATTGACTTTTTATGAACTGTGTGTTATAATATGTAACACATAAGTAATTATGTAATTGATTGCATTGTGAAGACTTTGGTCGAGGGACATATGAGTCAATCAAGTTATATTCATCTATGGATAGCATTGTGACGCTTTTAGCTAGGGACATATTAGTCTATCTTTGGTAAAAGGGGAACGCGAGTTCCTCTTTTCATAAGTTGGGGGTATCATATGAAAGAATGTTTTCTTGATGGAACACTGTGCCATATAGATTTTGTAGGTAATGTGGGCAGTGAAATTAACAGCGTTCATCTTGGCGTTTTATATCATTTACCAGGTATCGATAATTTGGCTTTATGTATACCATTAACCAGCCCTAAAATGAAACATTTTAAGTCAGAAAAAGATTATAATGAAAGAAATTATTTGCAAACAAAACATTTTAGTTGGCAATATTTAAAACAGACAGACTCCATCGCGTTATTAGAACAAACGAAATCAATATCTATTAACAGAATAAAAAATTATTACGAAAACCAAGACGGAAAAATAGTTGTTTTAGATAAACATACACAAGATCTATTAAGAGAAAAACTAATTTCATATTTTGAGAAAGTTTTGTATAAAAAAAAGAAAAGATGACATATTATATAGATAGATAGCATTATGAAGATTTTTATCGAGGGATATATAAGTCTATCAAAGAGAGTGAGATGCTCTCTTTTTTAGTGATTTACTTATGTCAAATCAAAAAATCATCCAACAGAGATCTTATGTTATAGTTCTTTTTAAAGATTTTAACGAAATTTAAATTTCGATAAGGCTTTTTCATGCTTGTTCTTTTTCTTGTTATATACCATTATTTCATCATCTTAACAAAGGTTTTTTCTGCCTCTTGTTAATTTAATCTATTTATATGTTTTGCTTTTTTATGTTTGCGGCATAAAGTTCTATAGATTACGAGAAAACAATATATTTATGCTGAATTGGTCATTGTGTGAGTAAAAGTAAATGTAACACTGGTTTTTTTTGAGATTGTATTTACTAAAAATATTGACTTTTTGTTAAAAATATCAAACTTAAGTTACAAAATTATTGACATTTTACCTGATAACTTTTATACTGGTTTTAGAAATAATTTGTCGAGCAGTATTAGACATTTTCTAATGCTGCTTTTTTAATGTTAACATTATTGTTTTGCAAAATGCGTACGAGTTGTAAAATGATATTTGTTATAAAAATTAGAAAGAGGTGTAAAAGTGAAAAAAAATAATTTTGTGTTCTTACTTCTCTTGATGTTCTTAATTATTTGTTCAACGAGTCAAGTAAATGCTAAGATATCGTTCGAATCATCAAGCTTTGATTTGCATGGTCCTCAACTGTTGAGTAACATTGCTAGTGATAGAAAAAAATTAGAGGCCATAAACAATTATATGATAGAAGAGTATGGAGTGAACTACCATGATAAACTTATACATAATCAATTGTCTGTAAATACGGCATTCGCGATTGAATCTAAACTGAAGCAAGGGGAAATGGAGAATTCTTCTTATCCTGACTATATTGGAGGATTATATATTGATAACGATGATAATTTGGTTCTTCAAGTGGTTGAGGAAAAGGTTCCAGTGCTTCAAAGTAAACAATCTGAAAAATATATGGATATTATTCGAACCCATGACAACGTTAAAATAAATTATATTAACTATTCTTACAATGAATTGAATGAAGTGTATTCTTTGCTTCTTGAAAAATATTTAGGAAAGAATAATAATTTTTCAGGATTATATATTGATATCCCATCGAATCGGGTAGTAGTGGAACTAAAAGAGTATAATTTGGAGGAAATAAAGAAATTTAAAGATGAAATTATAAATTCTCCAATGATTATCTTTACGGAAAGTGTTGATTATGAAAATATTGCTAGTATAAATCCCGGTGCAATGTATACTTCTTCTACTGGTCAATCTTGTTCTTATGGTTATAGGGTAAAAACAAGTTCTGGTCAAGTAGGTATTGTATCGGCAGGACATTGTTTTAATAGTGTTGGTGACACGATACCCGGTATCGGCTATGTATCAAAACATGCTAATAATGGGACTCTTGATGCTGCTTTTATTGCTACTTCTAGCGGTATAACACCTACAAATATATTAAATCAATCTTTACCTATGGGTAGTAATACAATTAGTACAATTGTTGAATATGATGATTTTTTGGTTGTTGGTCAAACGGTAGCAAAAGTTGGATATGCGACCGGCTATACGGCAGGTACTATTAAAAGTACGAATTATTCTTATGCAATGGATGGAGTAACTCACACTAATTTAATTAGAGCTACACTAACCTCTGAAAAGGGAGATAGTGGTGGTATTGCTGTAACGACTAATGTAATGGCGGGACTTTTTACGAATAACACATTGGGTATTATGCATGCTAAATCGAAAACTATGAATGAATCTTTGATCACGAAAGCGAGCGTTATTAAATCTCAGTTTGGACTTGATCGATATTGATTGATAACTAAAAAGAATGAAATATATAGTAGACTGTCAAATGAGTTTTGTTGACAGTCTTTTCTTAATCTATATTGTGTATAGTGTATACTTAGTTTGTAAAATATCAATACATACAATAGGTGTTGACGAAGGGTTAGAGAAACCTAAAGTATTGTTATAAAGTCAAATAATAAAGCACATGTAGAGTGAGATCAAGAATGATGAATAGAAACTTATTATAAATTTGTATAAAATATGATGCATCATAAACAAAGCGCAAAAGAAAATTGTGATTTTACGCAATATTAGTTAATCAAAGAAGAATATAGGTTTTTTCATAGAAAACTTTATGCATTGTTAAGGAGAACTCTGGTAAAAAAGTCGGCAAGTTTATAACATAAGAAGTCGGTGAGATTATAGTATTAGTAAACTGGTAAGGACTGAATAATTTATATTTTTCATTACTAAAATAGAATGAAACTATAATTAGAATAAATAAGTGGAAACAATTAGCGTATCTAGAAGATGAGAGCGTCTGACCATATATGCATTTAGAAAAGTGAAAGCACAAATTCCATTGTTATATACTGGGAGGTAGGTATGTTGGGACTAAATGGTATGATATCAATAGGCACTAAATTTATACTATATACATAAAAAATAAGTGTTGTTACTTTTAGGATGGATCAATCCTTGTTATAATAATATTATCAAAATAAAGGAGGAAGGTAAAACAGATGAGAAGGATATGGTTTATGGGAATTCTTTTATTTCTATCGTTTTTGATTGTCGGTTGTAGTAATGAAGATCATGTTTTAGAGGGGGTTACGATGACAATCAAAGAAGGGACTTTGACAAAAGTGAGTGCGACGGTTGTGATCAATGATACTACGGGAAATGACAATATTTATGGAGAAGATTTTTCGATTCAAAAAAAAGGGTGGTTTGGCTGGCATGAATTACAAGCAAAAGAATCCTTTTTTCTGCTCGTTGGATATTTGGTCGATGAAAATGGGAAATTGGAATTGGAATGTGATTGGGAAGAGATTTATGGAGAACTAAAACCTGGTACGTATCGTTTGGTCAAAGAAGGAAGTCCTCGTGGTTCTGAAAAAAAATATGTTTATGCGGAATTTGTCATTGCGTGATTTTGGGCGTTGATAGAAGTAAGAGATACTTCTCTTTTTTTGCTCTCTTGTGCTATAATGTTTTTGGAAGGTGTATCATGAGAATTGGAGAAATAGATGTGAATTACATACAATATGGTGAAGGAGAAGATATTGTTTTGCTTCATGGATGGGGACAAAATATCGAGATGATGTTACCGCTTGCTCGGAAATTTCCAAATTATCGCATTACCATTTTGGATTTGCCTGGGTTTGGAAAGAGTAGTGAACCGACATCCGTTTGGAATATTTTCGATTATGCGACGTTTCTTCATGCTTTTTTAGAACAAGTTGGTGTTGCGTCTCCGATTCTAATGGGACACTCCTTTGGAGGAAGAGTGGCGATTTGTTACGCCAGTCGTTATAATATTTCGAAACTGGTATTGTTTGGTAGCCCTTGTGTGCGGGAAGATACCAAGGTGAGTTTGAAAGAAAAGACATTGAAAACGGTGGCCAAGATGCCAATCGTGGGAAAATTATCGAATGTTGCCAAGAAGTTTATTGGTTCTTCCGATTATCGTAACGCAAGTCCACGGATGCGTGATATTTTAGTGCAAGTGGTCAATCAAGATTTAAGTGATTGTGCTAAGAAAATTACTTGTCCAACCCTTCTTATTTGGGGAAGTTTAGATACCGCGGCTCCAGTAGAAGATGCCAGAAAGCTAGAAGCTCTATTAAAAGATGGTGCTTTGATTGTCCTTGATGGTTATACGCACTATGCGTATTTGGAAGCTTTGCCACAAGTGGTATCCATTCTAGAGCATTTTATTTAGGAGGTTGTTATGTTGTTTCTCTATTATGTTTTATTTTTTGTTATCTTTGTTTATTATTTTACTAAGACTAGAAAAGCATTACACATGTTACAGCAGAATTTATATGATGAAAATCATCGTTATGGGAAATGGATGTTAAGTAATTTAAAAACGTGTTTTTGGTATGGTGACTTGTTGGGCATTCCTCTTACTCTTTTGTTGTTCTTTTTCCATCAAGAGATGATCGTCAATATTTTGCTTTTCATCATGATTGGTTTTTATCTATTTATCGAGTACTCTTTCTTGATCATTCGTAAAAATGAACAGAATAAAAAACCATTGGTAGTTACCAAACGGATTCAAAGACTCATTATCACTCTTACCATTCTTTATATTTTACCGATTGTATTAGAATTTTTTGGTTTACTTTCGAATCGTGTGGTGCTTTTATTTCTTGTTTCATTTGCGGTCTTTGCTTTTTTACTTACTTATCTTGCTTTGTTTATCAATCATCCAATCGAACGCGCGGTATTTCATTATTTTCGTCATAAGGCCAAGAAAAAGCTAGCATCTATGTCACATTTAAAAGTCATCGGTATTACTGGTAGTTATGGAAAAACGAGTAGTAAAAATATTTTGAACGATATTTTAAATGTCAAATACATTACGCGTCCTACACCTAAAAATTTTAATACGGAAAATGGCTTGATGATTACGATTAACAATTATTTAGATAAATTTGATGATATTTTTATTGCCGAAATGGGGGCGTATACCAGAGGGGATATTCAAAAATTGTGTGATTTGGTGCATCCACAATACGGTATTTTAACAACCATTGGAACGGCCCATTTATCTTCCTTTGGCAGTGAAGAGAATATTCAAAAAACGAAGTTTGAACTCATCGAATCGTTACCGGAAGATGGGGTTGCGGTATTAAATCGTGATGATCCGAAACAAGTATCTTATCCATTAAAAAATAAAGTCAAAATCATTTGGATTGGGATTGATCACAAGGATTGTGATGTCCGTGCGGAAAATATTCAATGTAGTAGCGAGGGAACGACATTTGATTTGGTATTAGAAAGTGGTACTTATCCATTTGAAACAAAACTACTAGGTTCATTCAATGTCTATAATATTTTAGCAGCGATTGCATTAGGATTAGAGTTTGGAATTACGATACCAGAATTACAAAGTGCTGTAAGGCGAGTGAAATCGGTAGAACATCGTTTGGAGTTAAAACGTCTGGGGGATATGTATCAGATTGATGATGCCTATAATTCCAATCCGGTCGGAGCCAAAATGGCCTTAGAAGTTCTAAAGATGATGCCTGGAACAAGAGTGGTTGTAACTCCTGGAATGACGGAACTTGGCAGTAAGGAGTTCGAATATAATCGTCTGTTTGGAACCCAGATGAAAGATGCGTGTGATTATGTCATTTTAGTAGGGAAGAAGCAAACAGAAGCGATTTATCAAGGATTGCAAGAAGTGGGCTTTCCGATGGATCATGTGGAAGTGATTCAAGATGTGCGTGATAGTTATGCAATGGTACTTGCTAAAAAATCTTCTAAAAAAGATATTTATGCATTGTATGAAAATGATTTGCCAGATGCACTCATTACAAAGGAATAAGGAGGTAGGAAGATGAAAATTCGTGTAGGTGTTATTTTTGGTGGTGAAAGTGTCGAACATGAGGTAAGTATCATTTCGGCGATTCAAGCCATGTATAAAATGGATCAAGAAAAATATGATATTGTTCCGATCTATATTACGAAAGATCGTGAATGGTATACGGGAGAAATGTTAAAAGATATCGAGACATATCGCGACATGGATTTGTTGAAGCGGTATGCGAAAAATGTCGTATTATATTGTAAAAAAGGACGCTTTGTCTTACAAAGTAAAGGCTTTTTCAAACGAGAAGTTGGGGAGATCGATATTGCTTTTCCTATTGTTCATGGAACGAATGTTGAAGATGGTGTGTTACAGGGATATTTACAATCGATTGGGATTCCTTATGTCGGAAGTGATGTTTATGCATCCGTGGTTGGGCAAGATAAGGTTTATATGAAACAAATCTTTGAAAGTGATCATTTACCGGTATCTCCTTATGTTTGGTTTTATGATACCGAATATCAAGATGATGGAAAACAAGTGATAAAGACAATAGAAGAGAAGTTGCATTATCCAGTGATTGTAAAACCTGCTCGACTTGGCAGTAGTGTTGGTATTCATCCAGCTTATGATCAGAGTGGCTTAATGGAAGCCATTGAAGATGCCATTTCCTATGATGATAAGATTGTTGTGGAAGAAATGGTCGAAAATTTAGTAGAAGTCAATATCAGTGTGCTTGGAAATTATCAACAGGCACGTCTTTCTGAAATCGAAGAAGTGATTTCTAGTCAAGATTTTTTAACCTTTGAAGATAAATATATCGGTTCTAGTAAAGTAAAAGGAGTGACAAAAACAAAGTATTCTAGTCAGAATGGTAGTAAAGGAATGCTTTCGGCAAATCGGAAAATTCCTGCTTCTATCGATGATAAATTAAAAGAAGAAGTAAGAAAAGTGGCATTGCTTGCACATCGTTCGTTGGGAAGTAGTGGTGTATCTAGAATTGACTTTTTAATCGATCAAAAAAAGAAAAAAGTATATATCAATGAGATTAACAGTATCCCGGGCTCATTAGCCTTCTATTTGTGGGAACCACTTGGTAAAGATTATACGAATCTTTTAGATGATATGATCAATATTGGCGTGAAAGATTATAAACAACGCATGAAAAAAGTTCATTCTTTTGATAGCAATATTCTGGCCGGTTATACAACGGATGGAAATCGTTTGAAGGGGTTGAAAGGAATGAAAGGTGGAAAAGGAAAGTTGATGTAGCATTCCTTTTTTCTAGGGTGATCATATGTTAATACTGATGGACGATTGGTGGATGGATCCACAATTTACATTTCAAAAAATAGACAAAGATAGCGCGGATTATCAAATTATCGAAGAAAATCCGTATCGGTTGATTGGCCGTTTCCAATGGATGCAGTTAGAAAATAGCAATTATAGCTGTATGGTAGAAATTGCGCCCGGTTATCAAAAGATAAATGGGCAAAAGGAACCAGATGGTCTTGGCGAATATGAAGAGAAGGTGTTATGGTCTTTACAAAATTATATGGTATTTATGAATATACCAAAGTTACAAGTGATGATGAA
>CANTWQ010000002.1 GCA_947853365.1 uncultured Bacilli bacterium | reverse complement strand
ATATCCTTTAATATGAGAAGGAACTCCTAATTCATGTAATATTTTCGTAATCGAAATTTGTAAGTTATTATAGTAAACATCAAATGATTGGTTTTGATAATTTTCTTTTCCCATGCATTCTTTGATTCGTTTTTCTACTTCTGATAATTCAAATGGCTTTAGAATAAAATAATTGATTCCAAACTCCGACGCTTTGCGAATCATATCCGGTGAATTATACGAAGTCAAAACGATCACTTTCTTGTTGATATTTTTTTCTCTCATTTCTTCTAAAACAGAAATACCATCCTTATGAGGCATAATCAAATCGAGAATAATGAGATCATATTCATTTTGGCGATGCTCGATATAATCCATCCCCATATTTCCGTCGGATGCGGATAAAGAAAGTTCAATTTCCGTATTATTTTTAAAGTACTCCTTCATCATTTCTACTAGATTGTTATTATCATCAATCATAAGTAGTCTTGTCTTTTTCATAGTTATAGTTTCCATCCTTTCTTACTACTACTTTTACATACTACTTACTACTATCATTATCATTATACAAGAAAAGCGTACAAAAAGAAACAGGAGATATTGACAAGTTTTGGCATCTTTTGTCGAATTCTCCCGTTTCTTGTCATCTTGTTTTCATTTGACGTCAAGTCTAACGATCACGCTTGTGTAAGGTACTATATCCTCCGGCAAAAAGGAGCAACAAAATAACAACGATAGCAATCCATAACCATGGACTATCAAAGTGTTCTTGAATCCATCTTTGCATTTGATCTCCTAGTTTTGATACGTCATCCAAAAAGTCCAATATCAACATCATGTCCTCCTTTTAATTCATGCGATTTAAAATGTTTAAAAATTGTTTCGCATTGAGACTACTTCCACCAATCAGATATCCGTCTAAAGAAGGAATCGTTTCTAAAGCTTGCACATTTTCTTCATTGATACTTCCTCCATACAAAACACGATTGGTAAAGTGATAGAAATGGCGTTCGATAATTTCGTGAATTGTATGGACGATTTGGTCGATTTCTTCTACTCGTGGTGTGACACCACTTCCAATCGCCCAGATTGGTTCATAAGCAATCACAAGCGTATTTCGTTCCTCTTCGGACAAGGCATTCCATACCGTAACTAACTCTTTTTCTAAAACAAGTTCAGTTTTATGGAGTGCTTTTTCCTCTTGGGTTTCACCAATACATAAGATGGGCGTAATGCCCGCGGCAATTAAACATTTCACTTTGGCAATGATATGTTCCGTTGTTTCATGCAATTTTTGCCTTCGTTCAGAATGTCCAACCAGACAGTACGCCACTTGTAATTGTTTTAATTGAAAGGCGGCGGTTTCTCCGGTTAAGGCGCCTTTTTCTTGAAACCCAACATTTTGACTTCCTAATTTGTATTCGTCACTTTCTAATAAAGGTAAATAGGGCATGCTAGGACAAATAACTACTTCTAGATCTTTTCTAATTCTACCTTCAAGATCAATTTTATATCTTCTGATTTCATCGATGGATAAATTCATTTTATGGTTGGCAACGACTAATTTCATTTTACGCCTCCTTTGATTTTTTTCCATAAGCGGCGAAAGATTCCTTCTTGCTTTTTCTTGGCCGCAATTGCATATTCATATACGCGCAATACGGCTTCTGCAAAATATTTAGAGCTAAATCGATCACTGTTAATTCTGGCTTGACTAGCCATTTGTTTTCTTTCTTCCGGATGGTCATAGAGATCAATGAGTGCTTTTTTAGCGCCTTCTTTATCTTTAAATAGAATCCCATTTAAGCCATCAACAACCACATTTCGAAAAGATTCATCATCAATGCAAAGGGCAGGAAGTGAAGCAGCCATTGCTTCAATTACGGTTAAGCCTTGCGTCTCGGTATGGGATGCGGTAATAAACACATCGGCCAATTGATAGAATGTTGGTATCATATCCCATGGTACTTTTCCTGTAAAAATGACATTTTGCTCATTGTGATTTTCTTTTACGATGGTCTCGTATTTTTCTTTGTCTGGTCCATCACCGATAATAAGTAGTTTCATCTTGGGATATTTGGTAACCAAATCCTTGGTAATATCTAATAAAAATTCGACGTTTTTCTCTTCGGCTAAACGTCCAACAAAAACATAAACGAAATCATTTTTATCGATATGTACTTGTTTTCGTAAAGCCACTAATTCTTTGATACTTACTTTTTCTTTATAAAATCTTTCTACCTCAATTCCAGTTGGAATGATATGAATATTTCGTTTGACATTGTATTTCTTTTTAAACAAGTCATATGCTTTCTTTGTTGGCACAATTAACTCTGTAATGGTTTTATCACAATAGAACAACGTGAGATATGCTACTAATTTCTTCGATGATTTCTGAAAGTGTCCTTTAGTGATATAATGCACATAATCTTCATACATCGTATGATATGTATGAACAATTGGAATTTTATATTGTTTGGCAATAATTCTGGCGAATGTTCCTATCGCAAATTCTGTTTGCGAGTGAATGACATCTAAATGCCATTTCTTAATCATATTGATAGCTTTAATTGGATAAATGCCGGTTAAACGTGAATCATAAATGCCGGTTGGAATCCCAGGAATACGTAGGACATGTTCTTCTTCATCGTATTGATATTTAAAACTTTCCAGATTAGCCGTGACAACATATACTTCATGTCCTAGTTTTTCTAAGGCTTTTTTTAGCATGACTTCACTCGTAACGAGTCCTGATACATAAGGGGTATAGGTTTCTGTGAAAATACCGATTCTCATATCTTTTTTTCCTCCTTATAGAAGCTTAATACGATACCACCGATAATCATCAATAAATAATACGATAGAAATCTCCAAATGATGAGCCCTGCGGAAAGAATTCCACCTCCTAAGAAAACACCAAAGAATTGTAAAAACCCATATTCAATTCCCCCCGATGCTCCCGGGATGGGAACGAAAGCACCGATAATCCAAATATATGCAGATGCAACAATCGCTACTAAAGCTGAAATGTGAGGATCTGCTCCCAATGCTTGGAAGACAAAGTATGGTAAAATATAAAGACAAGTTAGACCTAATACCTGGTAGAGAAAACCTTTTAATAATGTCTTTCGGTTACGAAATAATGCTTTCGCACCATTATGAAAAGTCGTTAATCTTTCCTCCCATTTTTCTTCGGTTTCTTTACTGTTTTTGACTAAATGCATTTTGGCTAACATCTGTATTCCTTTTTCCATCACCCAATGGTTTAATTTCTTGGTAAAACTGATGACAAATAATCCAACTAAAACTGCTGTGTTAATTCCAAAACCCAATACGATTAAGCTTCTCAAAACAGGAAGGGATGAGAACATTCCAGTCAAGGCATTGATACCTAGAGCAACAATTCCATATAATACTAAAGCGCATTGATAAAGAATAAAGTTTTGCATAATAAT
Organism: uncultured Bacilli bacterium; assembly: GCA_947853365.1. Classification (GTDB taxonomy): domain Bacteria; phylum Bacillota_I; class Bacilli_A; order RF39; family UBA660; genus Faecenecus. The sequence continues at coordinate 3,269 of CANTWQ010000002.1, read as the reverse complement.
ATTAGTTCCATTTGTTGCACGAATTCCATCTCTTTTTAAAATATACACTTGTAATGGTTGCCCTCCAGTAGAAAAAGGAGTAATTCCATTAAAGAAATTCGTCATAAACTGTAGTTTTAAGGCTTGATGCCATTTGTACTTTTTATCATATACTTTAATAATTTCATATAGTCCTTTGGCCTGAAAAAAGACATAGAGTAGGACTACAATGAGGGCTAAAATAAACCATAAAATATTTACTTTGCTTAATTCATGGATAATTGATACAAAATTATCTTTCATTACAAAGTATAGAACGATAATTGTGATTAGTAATAGGATGATTCCATTATTTCGAAATTTTTTCATACCATTCTCCTGTTTCGTTTTCTCTTGTTCTTTCTTTTACGATAAAAAAGGCGTTTTCACTTGGGGATACATCCCAATTTAGATCTGTGGCACACCGAATTAAGTTCTCTTCATTGGTTTCAAAGCTCAATGTTTCGAGATCATAATGCTCTAAAATATAATGTTCTGTTTCTTCGAGTAGCATTTTCATGATGGGATAAGAACTTTGTTTGGTCGTTTCAAAAGATAAGATGCCAAATTTCGTATCGGTATATCCGTCCAAAAAGCTTTTGGCGATGATCTGATTGCCTTCTTTCAATGCAAATTTTTGACGAATATGGAACGATTCTCTTTGGTTTTCTAGTGTTTCCAAATGTCTGTCTTGCATTTTAATCCCCCTTTTATTTTTCGTCGATACAATCGATTCCTGGAAGTGGTTTTCCTTCTAGATACGTTAGTGTTGCGCCTCCTCCGGTAGAAGCATGGGTCACTTTATCTTTATATCCTAGCTCGGAAGCGCATGCAACAATATCTCCTCCACCAAGAATGGTCTTAGTTTTGATGGTTGTTAAATAAGATAAGATGCTTTCCGTTCCTTTTCGGAAAGTTTCAAATTCATATACGCCAAGTGGTCCATTCCAAAGGACAGTTTTGGCTTGTTGTAACACGTCTTGCATGGCCTTGATTGTTTCTGGACCAATGTCCATTCCCATTTCGTTTGTTTCGATATGATCAATGGTAGTGATATGGCTCGGGGTATCATTAGAAAAAGAAGTGGTTACATTGACATCTTTTGGTAACATGATTTTATCAGCATAAAGATCCAACATTTTTTGGCAAAAAGGAATATTTTCCTCATCACATAGGGAAGATCCAATGGCATACCCTTGGGCTTTGAGAAAGGTAAAGGCCATTCCTCCACCGATCATAAGATGATCTGCTTTCGGTGCTAGATTTTCAATGACACCAATTTTATCTTGTACTTTTGCCCCTCCTAAAATCACAACATAAGGATGTTCTGGTTCTTTTAAAGATGCTAAAATATGTAATTCTTTCTCGATTAAGAATCCTACTCCGCTCGGTAGATGGGAGGCAATTCCGACGTTAGAAGCATGGCTACGATGGGCGGTTCCAAAAGCATCATTGATAAAAATATCTCCAAGACTTGCCCAATAAGCGCCCAATTCTGGATCATTTTTACTTTCCTTTTTTCCATCTAAGTCTTCATATCTCGTATTTTGTAACAACAACACATCTTTGGGATGCATATTGGCAATGGTATTTTCTAACGTTTGGCCTCTTGTTTTGTTACAAAACAAAACAGGATGATGGAGGCATTCACTCAATCGTTTGGCAACTGGAGCAAGATTATATTTGACCAGATCAGTTTCTTCTTTGACTCTTCCTAAATGCGATAGCAAAATGACGATGGCATTATGATCTATCGCATACTGAATGGTTTTTAGACTTTCTTGAATTCTCGTATCGTCCATGATTTTCCCGTCTTTCATAGGAACATTAAAATCACAACGAATGATTACTTTTTTTTCATTTAAATCAAAATCACAAATGGTTTTTTTCATATTCTTCTCTCCTGGATTCTATACTTACTAAGTACATTATATCACATTTTTCTATATGAAAAAGAGAATCTGTTCGATTCTCTAGTGACAATCTATTCACAATTATTTCTTTTCATCGATATGATAACGGTAACCTGGTGTTAAAAACATCCGTGCTTTTGTTTTAACATCCGGAAATACTGGAATGTGATTTAATTCCTCTAAACTAAACCAGTCTACATCAAAACTTTCTTCACTGTTGATGAGTTGTTGATTGTCTCCATCTGGGAAAGCAAGATATTGATAATCAATTAAATCTCCCGCAAAATTCTGATATTCCTCAATGATGAAAGGTTTCCCTTCGACAAGTTTTACTTTGATGCCAGTTTCTTCAAAGGCTTGCCGAATCGCTCCTTCTTCAGGGGTTTCTCCTTCTTTTAAATGCCCTCCTGGTTGAATCCAATTTTGAAATTTTTTATGATACATCAATAAAATTTTATTTCGTTTGGGATCGATAATAAAGGTCGAGCCACAATAAGATTTTTTCATTGGTTCCATACTTTCACCTCTATTTTCTTTTATTATAGCAAATTGCCAAGAAAGGCGCAACTGCATTAGATAGAAAAAAGATGCCCAGGGCATCTATTTGGTTATTTCCATTAAATATTTAGCTGTTCTAATCATTTGTGATGAGTATCCATATTCGTTATCATACCATGCTACAACTTTGACCAGTTGCTTTCCATCTGTTTCGAGAATACTGGTTGATAGGCCGTCTACTACTGCGCCATAGCTTTGGCCAATGACATCACTCGATACAATAGGATCCATCGTAAACTTCAATGTTTCACTTTGACTGTTTGCAAACGCTTGATTGATTTCTTCGACGGTGGTGTTGGTTTCAAGTTCTAGTGTCAAATCGATCACTGACCCATCTGGTACTGGAACGCGCATAGCGGTTCCATCTAATTTGCCTTTTAGATTTGGCAACACTTCCCCAATCGCTTTGGCTGCCCCGGTCGATGCCGGGATAATGTTAGCGGCAGCGGCTCTTCCACGACGTGCTTTAATTCCTTTTTTGTGAGGAACATCGAGTGTTGCTTGGTCATTGGTATAAGCATGTACCGTTGTCATGTATCCACGTTTTACTTTGAAATGATCGTCTAATACTTTTAATACTGGTGCAAGACAATTTGTCGTACAAGAAGCAGCAGAGATAATGCTCTCACTTCCATCTAATGTTTCATGGTTTACATTATACACAATGGTTTTCGCATTCCCTTTTGCCGGTGCCGAAATAATTACTTTTTTAGCGCCGGCCGTAATATGGGCCATTGCTTTTTCTTGCGAAGTGAATTTTCCTGTACATTCCATTACGAC
>CANTWQ010000001.1 GCA_947853365.1 uncultured Bacilli bacterium | reverse complement strand
ATAATCGTCTTGGCCAAAGGCTGGGGCAATATGGACAATTCCAGTACCATCTTCCATCGTAACATAATCGGCACATGTGATGTAGAATGCCTTCTTCTCGACTTTGATAAATGGCAATAACTGTTCGTATTCTAAGTATTCCAAATCACGTCCAAGATAGGTTTCTTCGATTTTGGCTTCTTCTCCTAATACTTTTTCTTTTAATTTTTTGGCAACGATAAAGTGATACCCTTTCGATTCACATTTCACATATTCTTCGTTCGGATTGACACAGGCCGCCACATTGGCAAGTAATGTCCACGGCGTCGTTGTCCATACTAACAGATAGGTATTTTCATCCTTTTTTAACCGGAAAGGAACAGTTACGGTATTGACACTCACATCTTTATAACCTTGTGCAACCTCATGGGAAGCAAGTCCCGTACCACATCGTGGACAATAAGGGACAATTTTTAGACCATTATAGATCAGTCCTGCTTCAAAATATTTCTTTAAAATCCACCATTCTGTTTCAATATAATCGTTGTCATAAGTGATATATGGATGTTCCAAATCGATGAGTTGTCCCATTTCATTGGTAAACTTACGAAAGGCTTCTTCGTTTTTCCAAACACTTTCCCGACATTTTTCGTTGAATTCTTTGATTCCATATTTTTCAATATCATCTTTCCCATTAAAGCCAAGTTCTTTTTCTACTTGTACTTCGACAGGTAATCCGTGGGTATCCCATCCTACTTTTCGTAAAACACGATATCCTTTCATCGTTTTATATTTGCAGAATGTATCTTTTAAAAGTTTGGCTAGCATATGATGAATGCCCGGATTGCCATTAGCCGTTGCTGGTCCATCATAGAACACAAAATTCTCGGCATTTTTTCTGTTTTCAATCGAACGATCCAACAAATGCATTTCTTCAAAATGTTGTTGTTTTTTACTTTCAAATTCATGAACGGATTCTTTTTTCAATTCTTTTAACATAATTCTCCTCCATTAAAAAAGTCCCCAAGCCAAAGCTTAAGGACGAATATTTTAAATATACGTGGTACCACCTTAATTGGTAATCAACCCTCTCTTGACCGATAACGGAGTAACCCGATTTTATCTTATCCATAAAACACAATCTTGAAAGTGATCTTATATTTTGCTCTTTGCCTTCTTTTCACCAACCGAAGTTCTCTCTTCAAAGAGGATAAAATATACGTCTTTCGCACTTGTTTTTTTAAACTGTACTTACTATATCATACAATTTATTTTGTTGCAATATCCTTTTTTAAATCACGATTGATATGAACCAAGCGACTAAATGTTTCGATTTTCTCCACTTTGGGATCACTGCATTCACCATAAATCAAGGCGAGAGATTCACTCACCGCATTTGGAGAGATCGCTTTTAACTGACATATTTTTTCTTTGAGAATAAAATCGACGCGTTGGTATTCAAATGGTGATGTATTTTCATTAAAATAATCCATCAATTCTTGAATCAAATAAATAGCAATTGGTTCTTGACGAATTTCATCCAAAGCTCTTTCATAAAGGCATATTTCTGGATACATGTCGGCACGTTCTTCTTCGGTTAAAGGAGAAGGTGTGAAAAAGTGGGATGCCTCGATTGCCCAATCCAGGGTCATTGGCCAAGCATTTTCCTGTTTTTCTTCGATTTGCTGCTGATAAACTTGTAATAGTTTTCCATTTCTAAATGTGGAATCTTCATGAGTTTTATTGTGCCAGTCTTGTATCGCATAAAGAATGCGACGGTGCCCCATTTCTTTTTCCGTTTCAGGAAGTAAATCAAGGTGTGCTTGCATTTCATCTATATCTTTTTTGGTTATTTCTTCTTTGGTCCATAAAGCTTGGATCCAATCTGTGAGTGGATCTAATGTAGTTTTGACATCTGTTGTTGTCATTGGTGTTTCAAATTCCACTCCACCGACTCTACGAGAAATCATAATCTCACCTCACCTTTATTATAAATGATTTTTCCCTTCTTGGCAAAAAAAACGTGTGTTATTCATACATCACGTTTAAATCTACGTTTCCAGAAATTCCCGGAACTCTTCCACGATTGGTTACTTGCCAAAGTCTTTTTTCACCTTGATATGTGGTTTGATCGGTATAATGTGCTAACCAAAGTGGATAATCTTGATAAGTCCAAATCTTTTCCATATAATTTTTACTTCCATATAATAATCCTTCATAACCGGCATCGGTGATGGTATTTAAGAAGGTATTCGCTACTTCGTTCAAATCATAAAAACTAAGATCCATTTGATTGAACAAATGCCAACATTCCCAATCAAAAGCAATGGGTAAAGTGAAGTTGTAATCCTTTAACTGTTCCATCACCCACTCGGCTTGCTCTTTGGCATCTTCTTTCGTTTTTGCATATGAATAATAATAAATACCTACCGGTAAGTCTTCATTCTTTGCCTTTTCGATATTTTGTTTAAAATAAGGATCGATACTAGAATCCTTCCCAATGCCATTCTGGGTTCCAAGACGAATCATGACAAATTCTATGCCATTTTCTTTGGCCTTCTTAAAATCAATGGTCCCTTGCCATTTAGAAACATCCATTCCAATTTTTGTATCGTTCGTTTTATATTGATCGATAAAATCAGATAAGAAAATAGGATCTTTGGTAGTTGTCTCTATATTCTCCACTACTCTTAATGTAAAGGGGAAAACTTCTACATTTCCACTTTGGTCTTCCGCATGAAAAGTCAAAGCGTATTCTCCAATTTTGGAAGTATCAAAGGTACCTTCGACATAACAGTTTGGATTTTTATCATAGTTATCGCCACATAAAATATCATCACTAAAATCAATGGTAGTTCCTTGTTCTATAGTATAAGTATCACTGATCCAAATTAAAGGTTTTTTATGATCTTTTACTTCGATTGTCATCATTTCTTGCTGCTTTTTCCCTTTTTCGTCTTCATAGACAATGGCAATATTTTTTTTACCTAATGTCGAGGTATCAACGATAGGATCTTCTAATAAGATTCCATTCGTGATAGTTACAAAATCAGACACTTGATAAGTTTCGTAAACTTCTGCTTCTTTTCGTAAAATTGTCATTCGATTGGATGGTTCATAGATTGTCTCTTCTTTGTTGGATAGATAAATACCAACGATTCCAGCCACAATAAAAAGAATGGCAATACTTCCCATGATGAGCATTTTTTTCTTCATAAATCATCCCCCAATCATGTCATAATAAGAAAAAAGAGTTCCTACTCTTTACTTCAAATCTAATGTTTCTATTTCTTCGACGACGGCCATTTGTTGTTCGACAATGAGCCGTAATTTCTTTTTGAATATGCGCATGTTTCGCTCTAAAGTATCTGTTTGAATTTCTATTTTTTCGGCACGAAGCAAAGCATCATTGACGATGCGATTGGCATTTTGTTTGGCATTTTCAATAATCATATTCCCTTCTTCGGTCGCCATCTTTTTGATATGATTACTGGTGTTTTCGGCTTGTAACAAAGCCTTTTTTAAGTTGGATTCCATCATTTGGTAATGAGCTAATTGTTCTTGGGTATTCCGCAGTTTCCTTTTACTCTCTTGTAAAGATTTCTCTAATTCGATGAGGCGTTGTTCTTGTACTTTGCTTTTATTTAGCATGCCTTCTAGTTTTGTAATTGTATCTTGTATAAATTGATTTACTTCTTCTTTTTTATACCCATTCCACTCTCGATGAAATTTATCCATACCTATCACCTACATTACCAATTAAAATCTTCTCCCGAGGTATCGTCTTTTTCTTTTCTTCCTTTCGTTTTTGGGGCATTGTCATCACTGATTTTGCCTTCGACATTGACGTTATTTGGCGTGCATAAGAAAATACCCCCACCTAGTTTTTGTAAATCGCCACCAATGGCATAGAGCGTTCCAGATAAAAAGTCGACAATTCGTTTGGCTTGATCTGGTGTGACACGCTTCAAATTCACAACGACGGCATTCCGATTTTTTAAATAATCGGCGATCTGTTGACTTTCCGAATATGCCCGAGGTTCTAGTAACATCATTTTATTCCCAGTCGTCCCATCTTCTCGCGGCATTTCTTTTGGCACATTATAGAAACCGTCTTCTCCTCCTCCTGCTTCTGGATTTTCTGATTCTCCCACTCCGAAAAATCCCTTTAATTTATCTAAAGCCATAACCATTCTTCCTTTCTTATTCTATTTATCTTAATCTATTTCTATTCTAGCATAATATTGTTTTTTTGGAAAGAATTTTTCGGGATATTTCTTGGAAAAGAAAAAGCAATCATCGATTAACTTGCGTTTTCTTTTCTTAAGTCTCCCGCTTCTTGGCTACTATGGGTATAAGAAGAAGTAGCTGTTTGAATGATTTTTTCTTCCTGCGATTGATCCACTGTCGTTTTAGTAAACCAGATGGATTCGATATTGGCACTATTACTCAACGGTTCTGGATTCGGTCGATCGACACGCATCGCAACGGGAACACGGAACGCACTTCCAAAGGCAATACAATTTCCTGGTTGTAATGTTTTTAAATGTTCGACAATGGCACTACTCATATTAGGTACCATGTTACGAATATATTCCAAATCTTTGGGATGTAGTGTTCTTAAAATAATGAAGTTAGAACATTGCGAAATCGAAGTTTCAGATAATTCGCTTGGCCGTTGCGTAATCAATCCCAATAACACTCCATATTTTCGTCCTTCTTTGGTGATACGATCAAAGATATTATATCCCAACACTTCTTGATCTTGATCTTTTTGGACATAACGATGGGCTTCTTCAATGATAATATGAAATGCTTCCGATGCTCTTTGTTTCTTTTCGGTCGCATAATCAAAAATCATTTTTGATAAGATTTTAGTAATCGCTTTGGCCATTCGATCATCGACATAATTGATATTAAAGTTAATAATCTGGGCTTTTTTGCCATTCGTTCCTAAAAAGAGACGATGAATATAATCATTTCTAGAAATCATGTTTGGATATTCAAAATACGCACGCGCTTCACTATTGACTAAAGAATGAAGACGAACATTTAACACATTGGCATAGTCAAACACTTTATCACTTTTTAATACTCCTTCGGAAATCAAAGCAAATTCCATGGCGTTTTCCAAATCTTTCAAAGTATAAGGAATGGTACCATCGGGATTTTTTAGCTCCAAGCCCTCGACGATAAACCCACTGATGAATTCGACGACCAATTCCATTTCTTGCATTTTACCTGTTTTATCTACAAATAAGCATTGTTTGAGTGTACGAATATAACCGGGTTGGGCGATTTCTGTATCCAAATTTAACTCTTTGGTATTGAAATTGGTTAGAACTGCCGTGATTTGATCACGAATTTTCACGGAATCTTTACCACTTAATAAAATATCCAAAATTGCTCTTGCAATGATATCGTTTTTATGTTTTGTGACGCTTTCATCATCATTTTTTAATACCGTCACTAATTTTAATGCTTTTTCAATGATTGGCAATTGCATTGGAGTTGTTACCCCTAACAGTTGGGCAATATCATCGACATCCAACAGCCATAGAGGAATCCGCAATAATTCTCCATCCGGATAGGCCGTATTGGTCGTATAGTTTTTATAAGAGATCAGCGATGATGTTTGCGATATATTTTGAAAAGCATTGGTATATTCTCCATAAGCATCAAAAATTACAAAATTGGCTTCGACTGGTAAATTGTTGGGATTCGAAAACACATTTTGCAAAAGGCGTGATACTGTAAAGCTTTTTCCACTTCCAGTATTTCCTAAAATGGCAAAATGGCTACTAAAAAAGCGATTCATCGACACATGAATCCGATAATTTTGATATACGGTCGATTGTCCAAAATAAACTTGATTTTTGGCTTGCTCATTGGGATCTCCTAGAATTAGGACCAGTTCATCCATGCGAATTAAGCGCACTATAGAACGAAAAGATGGTTTTTTACTAAATCCCGGTAAAAAGGTATTCCCTACAATTTCACCCACAATCGTAATTTTAGCCGTCGTCTGATCCATATCTTGAATTTCTCCGACGATTTTCGTATTCTGATCTTCCAAAATCACATGGAGATTGATTAAATTCACTTGTTGATCGGGAGCAATCGACAATTTAATCTCAACGATATTATCTATAATTCCTATAATTTTTCCTAGCATTTTATCACCCTATCTATTCTATTGTTATTATAGCATAGCTTTTTTCTAGGGGAAAGATAAATTCTATCCAAAAAAGATAAAATAAAGTTTGATACCAAGTCTGCTCAAGAAGGGCGCCCGATACACCTTTTTCGCATACGGACTTTCGACAGCTTTTACATATTGTTTGGTAATGGATTGCAAATTCTTCCGTCCAAATATTTGAAACCATTTCTTTTGGCTTAATATTCTTTCTTCGATCTCTTTTGACGATAACCTTCCAGGATACTTCTCTTGACTTTCAATCATTTTTTCGTTAAAACC